>NZ_JBFLAB010000005.1:0-144822 GCF_040742695.1 Microbulbifer discodermiae
TCCGTCTTGAAGGCGGGGAAAGCTCGCCACCAAGGCCCGTAAGGGTAAAAAATGGCCTTAAATCGTCTATTTGGGCCGAGAATTGCGGATTCAAACGATTACCGTGTTTGAATCTGGCTGAAAATCAACAGCCTGCTAGGGCCTCTTCACACTAAATGATCCCGTATCGATTGGATTGCCGCCCCTGAAAATCGGCGCAATTATGGGAAAGGGCTTGCGCCTGCCTGCTCCTGACGACGGCATATCCCTGTACCACATTAATCCGGCGACTAGTTGAGCTGCCGGATTAATAACAGAGGGCGCGGAGAGGAAGGCATCAATCGCCCGGCGTAGGCGTCTGGGACAGGCGCTCAATCACCAGGTCCACCGCCTGGCGCGGTGAGCAGTGATCCGTATCGCAAATAATGTCCGCCACCTCCCGGTACAGCGGATCCCGCTGATTCAGCAACTCCACAATACGCCGTTGTGGATCGGCAACCTGGAGCAGGGGACGATTGGTATTCTTGGCGGTGCGCTTGAGGAGCTGGTCGGCGCTCGCCTGCAGATAAATCACCAGTCCGTGCCTGCGAAGCTGGCGGCGGTTTTGCTCGTCCAGAACTATGCCGCCACCGGTCGCCACAACCTGTGTGGGGCCCTGGCACAGCTCCTGCAACACCTCACTCTCCCGGCGGCGGAAGCCGGCTTCCCCCTCCACGTCGAAAATCCACGGTATATCGGCACCGGTGCGCGCCTCCAGCACCCGGTCGGAGTCGGCGAACGGCAAGCGCAACTGAACGGCCAGTAATTTGCCGATGGTGGACTTGCCGGCCCCCATGGGGCCGACAAGAAAGATGGAACGGCTGATCACTTGGAGAAATAGGGTTCGTCTTCGACGATGCGCGGAGTAATAAACATCAACAGCTCCCGGCGGTCGTCATTGCGGTTGGTTCGCTTGAACAGACGGCCCAGATAGGGAATATCCCCCAACAATGGGACCTTGCTCTCGCCCTCGATCACCTGGCTCTCGAAAATGCCCCCCAGCACTATGGTCTCGCCATTGCGCACCAGGACCTTGGTCTGCAGAGAGTTGACATTAATTGAGGGAATCGAGCTGCCAGTCACCAGGTCGGTAAACAGCTCACCCACACTGTTCTGGTCTATCTGCAGATCCATAATGATGTTGTTATCGGGGGTTATCTGCGGGGTAACGTTGAGTTCCAGCACCGCCTCGCGGAAAGTCACCGACGCCGCACCGGAAGAGGTGGCCTCCAGGTAGGGAATTTCCACCCCAGACTGGATATTGGCCTGCTGCTTGTCACCGGTCACCACCCGCGGCTGCGACACTATCTCCGCCTTGCCCACGTCTTCCAGGGCCGACAGTTCCAACCCCAGAAACAGGTTGTCCTTCAGTATCGCATAGGCGATGTTGCCCACCGATTGCGCAACACCGAGATCGACCAACAGCGGGTCGTGGGAGGACTGGGGTGCATCCACATCGGGGCCGGCCCCATCGGCATCGCGGATGTCCGCTATCTGACTGCCGGAGCCTATGCCGATTTTGCCGTCGTCGATGTCATGGTTCTCAGTGTAGTGCCAGCGCACCCCCAGTTCCCGCGTAAAGTCGGTATTGGCATTGACTATCCGCGCTTCGATCATCACCTGCCGTATAGGGATATCGATAGCGTCGATCAATTCCCTAAACTGAACAATCTTTTCTTCCGTATCGGTCAGAATAATCGTGTTTGTGCGCTCGTCGACGATGGCGCTGCCCCGGGAGGAGAGGATGCTGCGTTGATCTGCATCATCCCTGCCGCCGGCGAAGTTACCCTGATTGAGGCCGCCACCAGCGCCTCCCTGCTGCTGGCCGGAGAAGAGGCTGAACAACTCCCGCGCATCCGCATAGCGGACCTGAATATACTCGGTGCGCAGGGGTGCGAGTTCTTCCAACTGACGGCGTGTCTCCAATTCCTGACGCTCACGCTCGGCGATCTCCGCCGCCGGGGCAACCATAAAGACATTGCCTTCCTGACGCTTGTCCAACCCCTTTGCCTTGAGAATCAGATCCAGAGCCTGGTCCCAGGGTACCCCGTCGAGCCGCAGGGTGATACGGCCCTCTACGGTGTCACTGGCAACCAGGTTGAGATCGGTGAAGTCGGCGATCAGCTGCAGCACCGAGCGCACTTCGATATCCTGGAAGTTCAGCGACAGCTTCTTGCCGCTAAACTGGAATTCCTTTTCCTGCGCCCGTACCTGCGCCACTGTTAGCGGCTTGACGCTCAACACATATTCGTTATCGGCCTGATAGGCAAGGTAGTCGTAGTCGGCCTTGCCGGGGTCTACCGCAATGACGGTGTTGCGGCCGTCATAGTCGACGGTGATCGATTGCACCGGGGTGGCGAAGTCAGTGACATCGAGGCGCTGGCGCAGGGTGTCCGGCAGATCAGCGCCGAGAAAGGTCAACAGAATCCGACCTTTGGTGCGCTCCACGTCGATGTTCACCGCCGGATCGGAGAGACTGATAATCACCTTGCCCTCACCGGCCTCGCCGCGGCGGAAATCCACATTGCTGATGGCCACGTTGCTGGCGGCGCGAAAGTGCTGCTGGCCCCCGAGGTCCAGTGCCTGGTCGCGATTGTGGGTGGTCACCGGGGCTGTGGCCACCGACGCGGTGGTGGCCGAATCCGTCCCTATCTCCAGCACCACCTGGTTGCCCTGGCGCTCGCTGGTATACACCGGCAACTTATCCAGATTGACGATCAGGCGGGTGCGGTCCTCGCCGGATACCACCACAGCGCTGCGGGCCGCACCTATGCCGAGGGCATATTTCTTCTGCGGCAGGGCGCTCTCCACGCCGGCAAAGTCCAGAACGATACGGGCCGGTTGCTCAATGGTGTAGCCGGTGGGTTCCGGCGGTATGTCGCTGAAAGTCAGCCGAAGCTGAGCCCGGCTCCCCGGCAGTTCCGAGAACTGGATATCATTGAGCTGATTGGCCTGCGCCTGGGACACCGCAGGCGGCAGCACCAGGCTGAGCAACACTGCCCCGGCGGCAACCAACACTTTGGCGAGTTGCTGTTTGATCATTATTGGTTGTCCTTCTCTTCCAAAGTCAGGGCCCGCGGCCGTTCAATCCAGCCCCCGGTACCATCCGGCACAACTTCCAGCACATCGAGTTGCGAGCGAGACGCGTTGATCACACGACCGTAGTTTTTACCCAGATAATTCCCTACCGTGATGCGGTGTATACCGCCGTCACCATCATCCACCAGCGCCCATATCTGACCGCCCCAGGAAAGGGTGCCGACCATGGACAGAGCGTCGAAATTAAAGCTCTCCAGCAGTTCCCGCTGGCGGTTGGTATCCGGTGCAACCTCCAGCCGGCGGCCCTTCGGGCCCTGGTCGCCCTCGAGGATGGGGCGGCTAAAGGGGCTGTGCAATGCCGCAGCAGCGTATACATAGGGGCTGTAAGGGGTAAAAGTCGGTATTGGCTCTATCTGGCCGCGGGGCTTGTTCTTCACCGCCGCCATGCGCTGGCGCAAGTCCGCGTGATTGTTGTGCTGGCTGCAGCCGGCCAGTGTCAACAGGGCAATTGCAAGGGCAGTGTATTTCATCATCCCTCCTCGTCTCCCTGCTCTTTATAACGGTAGGTCTTGGCATTGATCACCATATTCAGCAGCGTCGCCCCGTCCTTGCTGTTTTCGATAGAGAAATCGTGCAGGGTGACGATGCGCGGCATACCGGCGATGCCACTGACGAAGGCACCGAACTCGTGATAGCCGCCCTGTACCTCGATACGAATGGGCAACTCCACATAGAAGTCCCCCACCTGCTCATCCTCCAGTGCTATCTTCTGAATGGTAAGGCCACTGCCGCGGCCAAAATCGTCGATATCCTCCAACAGTCCCGGCACTTCGGTATCTTTGGGCAGCTGTTCCAGCAGCGCACCGAAAGTCTCCTCCATCTCCGCCAGTTGCGTCCGGTAGGCATCCAGGTTGGCCGCCTCAAACGATGTTTTTTCAAACTGGGAAAAAAGCTCAGCTTCCTTTGTGACTGCCAGCTCCAGATGCTGGTAGCGGTCTCCGATCAGCGCATAGTAACCCCCACCGATCAGAACCGCCGCGATCAGCGTCAGCAGTGCGACGCGCCCGGCTATTGGCCAGACGCCCACGCGCGAAAAGTCGATATCGTTGATATCGAGTTCGCCCAGCTTTTTAAACGTATCTTCCAGTGCCATGTGAGGCCTCTCTATCCGGCCGCCGCAAGGGGCGCGTCCGCCCGCTGCTGGTCTTCTTCCTGCTTGCGCCCCGTGACCGTCACAGTCAGTTGAAAGGCGCTGGCCTGCTCACCGAACTCAGGTTTCGCAGTAACACCTGTCAGGTTTGGAGACTCGAACCAGTCCGACTGGTCCAGGTTGCGCATCAGTGAGGATACGCGGTTATTGGACTCGGCGACGCCCGCTATCAGAACCGTGTCACCGGTGCGCTGCAGGTTTGTGAGCCACAGGCCCTCCGGCACGGCGCGCACCATTTCGTCAAAGTAGCGCACCGCCAGCGGGCGGTTTCCCTGCAGCGCCTGAATGACCCGCATACGGTCGATCAACTGCTGGCGGCGCTTCTTCAGGTCCTTAATTTCCCGCACCTGTTTGTCCAGTGCGGAAATCTCCTGCTGAAGTAGCTGGTTGCGTGCATTTTGATTTTCGATCCGACCGTCAACGGTCTTCATCCACAAAAAGGTGCACAGGCCGGCGACGATGATCACCAGGACCATGACCTGCTGGAATTCCTTTTGTTTTTGAGCGCGGTATTCCTGGCGCCAGGGTAGGAGATTAATGGTCGCCATGATCAGAACTCCCGCTCGCGCATCGCCAGCCCGGCCACAATCATCATCGAGGGCGCCTCCCGGGCCAGCGCCAGGCGGTTGACCCGGGAGGCGACCGCCATGCCCTGAAACGGGTCTGCCACCATGGTGGGCTTGCCGAGTTTTTCACCCACCAGATCCACCAGTCCCTCCATCGCCGCGACACCACCGCCGAGCAGAATGTAGTCCACATCGCTGTAGGAGGTGGAGGAGTAAAAAAACTGCAGGGAGCGGGTAACCTGTTGAATCACCGCATCGCGGAAGGGTTCCAGCACTTCGGCATGGTAGTCGTCGGGCAGGCCACTGCCGCCCTGGCGCTTGGCCAGGCCGGCCTCCTCCGCCGAGAGTCCATAGCGGCGCTGTATCTCATCGGTGAGTTGGCGGCCGCCGAACAGCTGCTCGCGGGTGTAGACAGTCTTGCCGTCCACGAGAACCGAAAGGGCACTCATGGTGGCCCCGATATCCACGACTGCCACCACCAGCTGCTCCTGCGGAGGGAACTGGCCCTCCAGCAGGGTATAGGCGCGCTCGATTGCGTAGGCCTCTACATCCACCACCGCCGCCTGTAAATCGGCTTCCCCCAGGGCGGACACGCGCTGCTCCACATTCTCGCTGCGACAAGCCGCCAGCAGGACCTCCACCTGCCCCTCGCCCTTGTCCGAAGGCCCCTGCACTTCGAAGTCCAGGTTGACCTCATCCAGGGGATAGGGAATGTACTGATCGGCCTCCAGGGCAATCTGAGCCTCCAGAGCATCTGAGGACAGGTCTTCGGGCATCTCCAGGGTCTTAGTTATCACCGCCGAACCGGAGACCGCAACCGCAGCCTGGCGCAACTTGGTCTTGGCCCGGCGCACCACCTTGCGCACTGCCTCGGCCGTAGCGCCAACATCGTTGATATTTTTGTCCACCACTGCGTTGGCCGGCAGAGGCTCCACCGCATAGCACTCGACCCGGTATTTGTCACCGTTGCGACTCAGCTCCAGTAATTTGACCGCCGTAGAGCTAATATCGAGTCCCAGCAGGGCCTTTGGACCTTTGTTCAAAAAAGGGAGTATTCCCATTTTTCTTATTTTTTCCGCAGGTTATGAGAGTTTCATGTTATAGCACTTTAAATTACAGCAGCAACCGCCTTTTGCATAGGTATCGGCTCACAATATTCGTATAATTGGGTATCTGAGCCGTATTTAGACACCTAACCAGCCAGTAGCCAGTTCATGACTTTTAAGACCCGCAACCGCCTGCTGTCACTGTTGTGGCTCAGTGCAGCGGGGGCCGCCGCCGCCGCTATGGCCTTCGCCAGCATCTTTCTCTATCTCAAACCGGGATTGCCCTCGGTGGAGAGTCTGCGCGATGTGCGCCTGCAGACGCCCCTGCGGGTCTACTCCCGGGACATGGAGCTGATCGGTGAATTTGGTGAGAAGCGCCGCAGCCCCATCACCATCCAGCAGACCCCCGACCTCTTCATCAAAGCCATACTTGCCGCCGAGGACGCCGGCTTCTATGCCCACAACGGCGTCTCCATCAAGGGCCTGCTGCGCGCGGTCACCCAACTGCTGCAGACAGGTTCCATCCAGTCCGGCGGCAGCACCCTGACCATGCAAGTGGCTCGCAACTTCTTTCTGAGCCGGGAACAGCGCTTTGTGCGCAAGTTCAACGAGATTCTGCTCTCCCTGCAGATAGAGCGGGAACTCAGCAAGGACGACATCCTCGAGCTGTATATCAACAAAATCTTTCTCGGTAACCGCGCCTACGGTTTTCAGGCCGCGGCACAGGTTTACTATGGCCGCAACATCGACCAGTTGAGCCTGGCCCAGTGGGCCATGATGGCCGGGCTGCCCAAGGCGCCCTCAACTTACAACCCGATCGCGAATCCCAGCCGGGCCCTGGTGCGGCGCAACTGGATCCTCAAGCGCATGCTGGAGCTGGGTTACATAGATCAGGACGACTACAAGAATTCCGTCACCGCACCTGTCACCGCCAGGTACCACGGCCGGGACCTGGACCTGGATGCCCCCTATATCGCCGAAATGGCCCGCAAGGAAGCGGTTGAGTTGTTCGGTGACAAGGCCTATACCGACGGCTATCAGGTGATCACTACGGTCGACAGCAGGCTGCAGCGGGCCGCCCGCGACGCACTGCAAAGGGGGCTCGAGACCTATGACGCCCGCCACGGATACCGGGGTCCGGAGGAGCGCCTGGACCCCGCCCAGCTGCAGGACAGCGACCAGCTGGTCGACCTGTTGCACGAAATCCCGGTGCTGGGTGGCTTCGAACCCGCGGTGGTGACTGCGGTGACAGAGCGAAGCCTGCAGGTCCAGCTGCGGGACCGGCGGGTGGTTGAAGTGCCCTGGGAGAATGGCCTGAGCGATATCCGCCCCTACATTTCAGAGAATGCGCGCGGCGCGCGTATTCAGTCCGCGCAGGATATTTTTGCCCCGGGGGACCTGATCAGGCTGAAACGGGTGGAAGTCACTTCCGCGAGTGCGGAAGGCGCAGCGCCGGATCCCGGCACCAGCCTCAACGGCGCAGATTCGGGCCCGGATCCCTTTGCGGACCCGGAGCCAGATGTCGCGGCCGCTGAACCCTTGTCGCGGGAGGAATGGCATCTGGGACAGGTACCGGCGGCCCAGGGAGCTCTGGTTTCACTGGACCCGGACAATGGCGCCATCCGCGCCCTGGTGGGTGGCTACGACTTCCACCAGAGCCACTTCAACCGGGTGACCCAGGCAGCGCGACAGCCCGGGTCCAGCTTCAAGCCCTTCATATACGCGGCCGCCATTGAACGCGGCTATACCGCCGCCAGTGTGATCAACGATGCCCCGATTATTTTCGAACAGGCCGGCTTGCAGGATGTGTGGCGTCCGGAAAACAGTGAAGGCGACTTCCGCGGCCCGACCCGACTGCGCGTAGCCCTGTACAATTCACGCAATATGGTGTCGATCCGCTTGCTGCAGGCACTGGGTATCGATAATGCCCTGGACTATGTGGAGCACTTTGGTTTCGAGCGCAGCAAACTCGCTCGCAACCTCACCATAGCCCTGGGCAGTTCGGCACTCACCCCGCTGGAGATGGCCCGCGGCTACGCCGCCTTCGCCAACGGTGGCTATCGGGTGGAACCCTATCTTCTGGAGCGGGTGCTCGATGTGAACGGCGAGCCTGTCTATCAAGCCCTGCCGTTGACAGTCTGCCGCGACTGCCCCCTGCCCGGCAGCGAAACCCTGCAGCGGGAGCCACTGGACCTGGCTGACACCAGTATCCCGGCAAATACTTCCGAGCCCGGCGAAGAGCCCATCGGCCTGGGCACAGAGAGCCCGGGCGCAGTCGAGGCGGAGCAGGCCCGCCCCCAGGCGCCGCGCGCCATGTCACCGGCAACCAGCTACATCATGGACTCGATGCTGAAGGACGTGATCAAGATGGGCACCGGAAGAAAAGCGCTGGTAATGAAGCGCGGCGATATTGCCGGCAAGACCGGGACCACCAACGGACCCAGGGACGCCTGGTTTTCCGGCTACAGCCCCTACCTGGCCACCAGTACTTGGGTGGGTTTCGATTCCAACGGCGAATTGGGCAAGAACGAATACGGGGGCTCGGCGGCACTGCCGATCTGGATCGACTTTATGTCAACCGCACTCAAGGGACTACCGGAACGGCACCTGGCACAGCCGGACGATATAGTCACAGTGCGCATCGATCCCCGTACCGGCAGGCGCACATCCGGCGGTGGGACCTTCGAGATTTTCCGCAGCGACCGGGTTCCCGGCAGGGGTGCTTACAGCTCTTATCGCCCGGCCTACCCCGACGGACAACAGACCCCGGAACCGCCCAACGGACAGGAGCAGGAATCCGTACCAGAGGAACTGTTCTAGCAGGTTGTTGAAAAAGCCTTCCCCGGCTTTCCTCAACCCGGGTTTGCGATGCATGTCCGCAAACCCTCCACGACAAATCAAGCAGTTACATGTTTGATTTGCGGCCCGAACATCCCTGCTCGGGACAGCAGGCTGCTGAAAAGTACTTTTTCAACCGCCTGCTAGGGCCTGTTCACACTAACTGAGCGGGTTTGTTGTTACTGCCGGCTGCGGTATTCCAGGCAGGCGCGCTCAATTTCAGTCAGATCGGGAATCACCACCACTTCTCCGGACAGCGCCGCATGCATCAGCTCTCCCTGCTGACAGTCCTGCTCGCGGGGCGCCAGCTCCTCCGGTGTCACCCGCACCAGTCTCGGCGTGCCTCGCAGCCAGAGTGCAATAAATGGCAGTTGTTGCTGTGCGCTGCCGGTATTCAGCACGGCAACGCGGCCGCTGCTGCTCATTGCGGCCAGATCGCCGCCGCGCAGCACTTCGAAGGAAATTAGCGGTAGCTGTTGTTCACGCCAGGTGAGTTCACCCAGATACCAGGCGGGGGCATCGAAGGCGGACACTGGGGTCTGAGCGCCTATCACCTCCGCCAATGTGTCCACCGGGACCAGCAGCTGGCCATCGTGCAGGGGCAGCAACAGGCTGCTCACTTCCCGGGGCGTGTCCACCGGCAGCGCCTCAACTCCACTCATTGCAACTTTTTCCCGCTGTTCGTGTTTGTCTACGCAGTGGCCGCTTCGGCGATGTATTCGCGAATCGTCTCCAGCAGCACTTCCTCCTGGTAGGGCTTGCCGAGATAGTGGTTTACCCCCAGGGATGTGGCGTGGTCGCGATGCTTCTGCCCGGTACGCGAAGTGATCATGATGATTGGAATATCCTTCAACCGGCTGCTGGAGCGGATATGCCGCGCCACCTCAAAGCCGTCCATACGGGGCATTTCGATATCCAATAGAATCAGGTCGGGGATATGGTCCTGCAACTGAAACACAGCGTCCTGGCCGTCCTTGGCAGTGGCGACCACAAACCCTTCGCGCTCCAGGAACCTGGACGTCACCTTGCGCACCGTCACCGAGTCGTCCACCACCATAATCTCCCGCTGGCGCTGGTCCGGTTCCGGCTCCGACGGGGGTTCCAAACTGATTGTCGGCATCTGCGGGCGCGCCTGCTGTACCGCCCACTGGCGCAGCAGTGCGTGGGCATCGAGAATGACTACCACAGTGCCATCGCCCATCACCGTCGCGCCCGAAACCCCCTGTACGCTGGCAAACTGCGGCCCCAGGCTTTTCACCACAATTTCGCGGCTGCCCATGATGGCATCCACCTGCAGTGCCATGGCATGCCCCTCCGAGCGCACCAGCAATACCGGTAGCCGCATGTCGGTGAAGCCCAGTTTTGGCTGGGCGCCGGATTTCAGCAGAGCGCCAAAATAACTGACGCTATAGGATTCACCCGCATAGTCAAAGTGCGCCTCCTCCGAGCGGTAATAGTGCTCCAGCTCAAACGGACTCAAGCGCACTATCCCCTCGATGGTGTTCAGCGGCAGCGCGAACAGGTCCTCACCCACCCGCACCATCAGCGCCCGGTTGACGGATACCGTAAAGGGCAGGCGCACCACAAACTGGGTGCCTATGTACTGCTTGGAGCTGATATTCACGGAGCCACCGATCTGCTTGATCTCGGCCGAGACCACATCCATACCCACTCCGCGCCCGGATATCTGTGTCACCTGCTCGGCGGTACTGAAACCGGCCTGGAGGATAAATTGCAGTATCTCGTTGTCGGACAGCTCCGCTTCCGGGCGCATAAGGCCCTTTTCCACCGCCTTTTGCCGCACCTTGTGCAGATTGATTCCACCGCCATCGTCGCCGATGGTGATCACCACTTCACTGCCTTCCCGCTTGAGCACCACATCGATGCGGCCGCGCTCCGGCTTGCCGGATCCCGCGCGCACATCGGGCAACTCGATCCCGTGGTCCACCGCGTTGCGCAGCATATGCTCCAGGGGCGCCACCATACGCTCCAGCATGGAGCGGTCCAATTCCCCTTCCACGTTGGAGAACACCAGATCCACCTGCTTGCCGAGTTCCGAGCTCACCTGCCGCACGATACGGCGCAGCCTGGGCACCAGCCGTGAGAAGGGCACCATGCGGCTGCGCATCAGCCCCTCCTGGAGCTCGGTGTTAACGCGGGACTGCTGCAGTAGCAGCGTCTCGGTATCGCGCGCCTTGTTGTTCAGCGTTGTGCGCAGCTCCATCAGGTCCGAAGTGGATTCCAGCAGTGAGCGCGACAGCTGTTGAATGGAGGAGTAGCGGTCCATCTCCAGCGGATCGAATTCATCGTCGTGTTCCGCCAGCTGCTCCTGCCGGAACAGAACCTGCGCCTCGGTCTCCAGGTCCAGGCGGCGCAATTGTTCATTCAGGCGCAGCAAAGTGGAATCCATTTCCTCCAGGGCCAGGCCGAAATCACTCATTTGCTCTTCCAGCCGGCCTCGGGAAATGGAAGTCTCACCGGCGAGGTTGACCAGTTCCTCCAACAGCTCTGCGGCCACCCGCACCATTTCCTGTGGCTGGCTGCGGCTTGGCGCGGTAGCCTCCCGCCTGTCCTGGCTCTCCTGCCTGCGCACGAACGGCAACACATTGCCCGCCGGTTCTGCGCCCACCTGTGGGGATTGCACAAGCGCGGGAATTTCGTCCAGTCCGGCCCCGGATTCAGGCCCCGGCGCCTCATCACCGGTGACCGGCGCTGTCACTTCATCGGCGACCTGCTCCGGAGCGATTGACTCCAGCCCATAATCCTCGGGGTCGGCATCCTGCGCCAGCTGCTCGTCAGCCCAGTCGGTGCTGAGCAGCTGGTTGAAAGCGTCCAGTTGTTCTCCCGCCATCCAGGCGCGGACCGTTTCCAATCCGCCTGCGATGCAGTCATAAATAGCGTGGGCATCGGTAAAAAATTCCGCCGGCGGCTCCGCCGCACTCTGCATCCCCTCGATGACACTTTCGAAACGGTGTGCCACTTCGCCGAGACCCATCAGGCCGGCCATACGCGCACCGCCTTTAAAGGTGTGCAATGCGCGCTTGAGCGCCTCTCTGACAGCGTCATCTGCAGGCAGTTGCTCCCAGCCCTGGATCAGCTCTTCCAGCTCTTCCACCAGGTCACCGGCCTCCTCCATAAACACATCGACCACATCCGGGTCCACCTCAATGGCGGGGGCGACAGGTTCCTCAGAAGCTTGGGTCAATGGCACCGCAGCGGTTGCGAACGACTCCGCGGGGCCGGATTCCGCCCGGTCCGGCAAAGTTTCGATCTCCCAGTCCCGGCCATCTTCGCCGGTCTGCCTATGGCTGTCCCCGGCCTCGAAACCCGGTGCCTGGGGTAATGTATCCGCGTCGATACCCAGTTCAGACCAGTCGTAGTCGTCCTCACCTCCCAAGTCACTCTGGTCCTGGGCCAGGTTGCGCAACGCTTCTCCCACCGCTACGCTGACTGGCGGCAAGTCCTGCGCAGCAGCCACCGCATCAACCAGGTCCAGCAGTTCGTTGTGGCCCTGCTCCAGCGCGGCCCACAGCGCCGGCTCCTCCTCCAGGTGGCCGTCGATAACCTTGCAGTACACCTGTAACAACAGTTGCGCCAGCTCCGCCAGCGTCGGCAGCTGCGCTTGCTCGGCAGCCTGATGCAGAATCCGCAACTCGTCGACGACGGGATGCAAAATGGATGTGTCGCCGGGGTGCGCGCGCCACTGGGACAGCATCTGGTCGGCATCCAGGAGTACGCGCATGCCGTCGGCCATGATCACTGCCAGCAATTGGGGATCCACCGCACGGGGCTCACTGGCCTCGCGCTCGCGAATCAAATGGCCCACCGCCCGCTCCTGTAATTCGGCCACCCGCGCCAGGAACTGCTCCGACTTTTCGACCAGCAGGGAATCTCCGGCCCGGATCTGCGCCAACACCTCGCGCACATAGTCGGCGCCATCGCTGATCAGCTCGTAAACATCCCCATCAATGGAGACCTGATAGGTGCGGAGCTCCTTGGCGAATCGCTCCAGCGGTCCAATAATCTGCGCTACCGGCGTTACTTCCGCCATGTGCGCAGACCCTTTCAGGGTGTGCAGGGCCCGGTGCAGAGGGTCCGACGGCACGCCGTAAATGGGAGCCGCTGCGCGCATTTCCCTCAAGAATTCTGCCACTGTGGCCAGGTGAGTCTCCGCCTCCTGGGCAAAGATCTCCCACAACTGGCCCATCTCATCATCCACTTCCCCCTGTGGGACCGGTTCGGGCTCAAGGGCATCCGTGGTTGCATCCAAATCCAGTGCCGCAACCGCGGAAACTTCAGCGCTGGCGGCCAGCAGGCCGGGCGGCACTTCCCCACGGGCGAGGCCGCCAGCCCAGTCCTCCAGCTGTGCGGTTCGCCGCGGATCCGGATCACCGCTACCCCGACGGAAGGCATCCACCATCGATGGCAGCTTTTGTCTCACCAGCTCAATCAGTTCCACCTGGGCCTTGTGGGACTTGACGGTCTTGTCGAGCACGCGGTTGAGCATATTCTCCACCGCCCAGGCCAACTCGCCAATCTCAAGCGCCTCCACCATCCGGCCCGAGCCCTTGAGGGTATGGAAGCCGCGGCGAAACTCGCGCAATGCCTCCAGATTGGTGAAGTCCGACGCCCATTGGGGAAAGTATTCGCCGATGGTATCCAACACCTCACCGGCCTCCTCGAGGAAAATAGCCAGGATCTCCTCGTCGATCAGGCTGTCGCTGTCCTCCTCGGGCACCGCCGCCGGCGGCACTTCCCCAGCGGGGTGCGCCCCGGTGGGCAGAGCCGGCGCTTGGTAGGGGTCGCCGACCTCTGTGGACAAGTCATCACCGGCAACAGCTCCGTCGCTGTCCTCCGTTTGAACACTCTCGGCAACAGCCACCGGTGCCGTATCAACGTCGGGGGCGACTTCTTCAGCAAAAATTGTGGTGGGAGTTTGCCCGCCGGAATCCGCGCTCTGCGCACCGCTGCTCAGTGGTTTTATCTCTGCATCTGCCCCGGCGTTCACAGGCACCACTTCTTCCGCCACTGCAAACCCCAGTGCGGCGACGCTGTCCTCCGCCAGTGCCAGCAGCATGGTGGCTTCCTCAGCCCCTTCAGCACGGCGTTCGAGGTAGTAATCGACACTGGCAATTGCGTCCGCAAGGGTGTCCAGCACTTTCCATTCGGGCTCTGCCGCCGAAGCCATCAGCTGTTCGCAGATATAGCGGCGGCAGGCGGACACAATGTTCGCCGCTCGACCATAGCCGGCCATCTCCAGACCGCCGAGCACCTCCTGTAATCGCCCGGGCACACGGGCCAGGTAACTCTGGTCCCAGTGACTGGCAATGAACTCGACAATGGACTCTTTGACCGTCTCCAGCTCCGCGCGCACTTCGCGCACCACCGTATCGGTGGCATCGCCCATCAGCGGCGGCTGCTCCTCGTGTACTTTTCTCGCCAGCACCGCGCCGAGGGATGCATCCAGCTGCACCAGTTCCGCGGCCGCACGCATCAGCAGATCCTGGTTGTCGGCAGTGCGGGAGGCATCCCGCACCGATTCGTAGACACGGCGGGCCCGGGCGCGCTGGTCCTCCAGCCCCAGGACTCCCAGGGTATCCGCAAGGCGCTTGGCAACTGCGACGGTAGCCGCCAGCGGTGGGCTCTCGCCGGTGCCGCTATTGGGCTCAAGTGCGTCGCGTACTGTCTGCACTTCCTCACGCAGAGCCGCGATCACCGTGCCCAGTGCCTCTGGCCCCATGGCCAGTGCGTCCTGGGTATCGGGTCGCGGGGTACCCGGCACGGCGCGATCGAGGGCGAAAGTCCCGTAAATGGACTGGCAGCGGGGGCCGTTGGGGCCGGCCAGGAATACGTAAAACAGCAGGTTGCGGACCAGGTCCCGGTCCAGACCGGCGTCCAGAACCCGGGCGCCCCGACCCTGCAGCAGGCGGAATTCAACATCGATACGGCGCAGCAGCTGGCGCAGCGCCGGCATCACGTTGATGCGGTGCTCCCCTATCGCTTCAAAGATCGCCAACAGGATTTGCCACAGGGGACGGCGGATACTGCCGCTGTACAGCAGCGACATCTTTTCGGCCACCTTGACCAGATACGCCAGGCTCTCACCACCATTGACGTCCCGGATCAGTCCGGCGCCCGCCACATGGTACATTTTGCGCAGCTTGCCCACCAATTCGGTCAGCTTGGCGCTGTCTCCTGTGAGTGCCGGATGCTCCCCAGTTGCCATTTGCAGCGGGGACAGATCCGGTGAGAAGAGTGCACCCTCTGTAATCAGGCGCTCGCGCCGCACGGCGCGCAGGTCGTTCAGCAGGGGCAGAAGGAGCACGGGGGTATCGCGCCGCTGAAAAACTGCTTTCTCAAGGTAGAGCGGCAGTTCCAGCAGGGCGCGCATCAGGAATTCCTGCGTCTCCTGCGAGTTCTCCACATCGCCGCTGGCCAGGGCCTGGACCAACTGCTCCATCTCCTCCGCCAGCATCGCGGCCCCGGCCAGCTCCGCCATATGCAGACTGCCGTGGACCTGGTGAATCAGCTCCAGACAATTTTGCAGGGGCAGTGGGTCGGCAGAGGAATCAGACGCAAATGCCTCCAGTTGTTGGCGCGCCTGCACCAGGGTCGCGTTGATTTCGTCCCCAAGCCAGTCCAGGGCCTGGAAGTTCGGATTGTCGTGACTCACGCCAAGCCCTCAATAATTCTGTCGGTTAGCCGGAGCAGTCCAGCCAGCCTGCCCAGAGGCCGCCGGCGGGTCAAAACTGTCGGCACCCGTTATACCCCGGTCGCAGTCCAGTGCGGCCTGTCAGGCCAGTGCCCGGTCGCTGTGGTTTTCATCAGCCTCCCCGCCATCCAGCAAGGGGAAGTCGTCCTCACCCATGTCCGGCAGTGCTACATCATACATCTCCGCACCGTCCCCCAGGTTTTCCTCGCTCGGCAACTTGAAACCGGCGACGGAGTCCCGCAGCGTATTGGCGGTGGTGGCCAGGTTACCGATCGACTGGGCGGTGGCCTGGGTACCGGCAGAGGTCTGCGAGGTGATCTCCTGGATCACATTCATGGTGTTGGAAATGTGGCCCGCCGAGGACGCCTGCTGACGCGCCGCGTTGGAGATGTTCTGGATCAGAGTGGCCAGGTTGCCGGATACGTTCTCGATCTGCTCCAGGGCCACACCGGCATCCTGGGCCAGGCGGGCACCGCGCACCACCTCGGAGGTGGTCTGCTCCATCGAGATTACCGCTTCGTTGGTATCGCTCTGAATCGCTTTTACCAGCGCCTCAATCTGTTTGGTCGCCGCGGCGGAGCGCTCCGCGAGGCGCTGGACCTCGTCCGCCACCACGGCGAAGCCCCGACCCGCATCCCCGGCCATGGATGCCTGGATGGCAGCGTTAAGTGCCAGGATATTGGTCTGGTCCGCAATGTCGTTGATCAGGCTTACGATATCGCCGATCTCCTGGGAGGATTCACCCAGTCGCTTGATCCGCTTGGAGGTATCCTGGATCTGTTCGCGGATGTTATCCATGCCCTTGATGGTGTTTTGCACCACCTTGGCGCCGTTGCTCGCGATCTGTACCGAGCGCTCGGCCACCTGGGCCGACTCGGCGGCGTTGGCGGATACCTGGTCAATGGTTACCGCCATATCGTTCACGGCGGCGGAGGCGCCGGCAATTTCCTGGGCCTGGTGCTCCGAAGCCTCCGCCAGGTGCAGGGCGGTCTGCTGGGTTTCCTGCGACAGCCCGGATACCTCCTGCGCCGCACCGGTGATCCGCGATACCAGCACGCGCAGCTGGTCGATGGTGTAGTTGATGGAGTCCGCGATGGCGCCGGTAAAGGCCTCGGTCACCGTGGCGCTGGTGGTCAGGTCACCGTCGGCGAGATCCGCCAGTTCGTCCAGCAGCTGCATGATCGCCTGCTGGTTGCGCTCGTTGGTTTCGGATTCCGTGCGCAGGCTGCGGCGGGTACCGGAGAAGGCGGCGATCATCATGCCGAAGATCAAGAGTACAAAGACGCCGGCGATGGCCGCAATAGTCTGGTTGTTCGGCTGCCGCTCACCCGACAGGGAGACAATGCTGTCGTTGAGGCTGCTGAGGGCTTCCAGCAATTCCGGTGATGACGCGACGATACCGTCAACCGCCTGGCGCGTGGCGAACAGTGCCGGGGTGGACTCGAAGATCTCCCGTACCGAGGAACTCACTATGTCAAACAGCTCGGCAATTTCGTCCAGTGACTGCAGGGCTTCCTGATCGGTGATGCGCGGGATACCCAGCATCAGATCACCGGCCCTCATACCGTCCACCACCTTACCGAACAGGCTCGCATCGGTGTTGAACTGGTCCGCCGCATCCTCGGCGTCGTCACCACCCTGCAGCATTCTGTCGATGTTCCGCCCGATCCGCTCTGCGCGCCAAACCTGCAATTGCGCCTGCTCCACCTGGTTGGCGGGGGCATTGTTGGCCAGCAGAATTTCAACAATGTTGTTGTGCTCCGCCTGCAGTTCCGGCAGTGAGTCGTTGAGCGTCGCGGCGACATCGTTCAGAAAGAGAATGGACTCCCTGTTGCCGAGGATCGTCTCCACCTGATCCCGCACCCGCTGCCATACCTGGCCGTACTCGGCGAGCTCTTTTTCGAGTGCCCGGCGGGTGGCGGCGTCTGCGCCCTGTAGATTGCTCCAGGCAGACGTCATCTCCCGCACCACTGTTTGCAGTTCGACAAACGCCTCCTGGTCTCCCGCGGTAGCGGCGGGGGCATAGGACACCACCTGATAGGACAGGGCGCGCAGTTCGGCAATCTGCTGCAGATATTCCTTGTCCCTGTCGTCCTGGGTCTGCACCAGATAGATGCTGACGATCAGTCCCGCCAGAGTGGCGAGCACCAGCAGGCCCATAAATAGCGCGGCGGGGTTGCTGCGCAGTGCGGACAGTGAGCTCTGGGAGCCTCTTTTCATAGTTTACTCCTGGCGGGCCTGTGTCTCAGGCCAATTCTCTTCACTAGCAAAATTAGAGTTGTTCGCACTGCCCACAGCTATCGTTTGTCCGCGCGCAGGATGGGTGGCGACGGACACCTCCGGATAGTCTGGCATGCCATATCCTCCACCTCAGCTGGCGGCTGCATCCATAAATTGGCCGTCATGTAACAGCGATGGAATATCGAACACCAGCCAGCGCCCCTGCGGCAACCGAAACTGGCCGTTGACCATAGGGGCAAATGACTCCGGCAAATCCTCCGGTGCATGATCCGCATAGTCGAGCGCAAGGTGTTGCATTCCGTACAATTCGTCGACGATCAGCCCCGCGTACATCTTGTCCCGCTCCACAACCAGAGCCCGGCGATTCTGCTGTGGCGCAGTCAGCTGGCCGCGAAAAAAAACCGCAAGGTCGATCAGTGGCAGCAGGCGTCCGCGGACATTGGCCACACCCACCACCCAGGGCTGCGCCCCGGGCACAAAAGTGTGTTGTGGAACCTCCAGCAACTCCACCACGTCTTCCATGGAGATCACGAACCTGTGGCCCAGCAGCGAAAAGCCGATACCGTTCCAGAAGGGTTTAATCTCCTGGCGTCCGGGCAGGTCAACAGTCCGGCTTTGGGCGCGCCTGGCAATATCCACCAGCGCGAGATAGGGGTGGAGTTTCGACTGCACAGAATTTTGCAGCTGGCTTACGCCAACACCTCCGCGATGGTTCCAAGAAGCTCGCGCTCACAAACGGGTTTGGTCAGGTAAGCGCGCGCGCCCTGGCGCAATCCCCAGACACGGTCCGTATCCTGATCCTTTGTGGTCACGATGATAATCGGTATCCCACTGGTGCTCCCGTCCTTGCTCAATTGTCGGGTGGCCTGAAATCCGTTCAGTCCGGGCATCACGATATCCATCAGAATTACGTCCGGGTGATGCTCACGGGCGACGTCGAGGCCACTGTCACCGCTGGTGGCGGCAATCACAGAATGGCCGTTTTTTTCCAAAATAGTGGTTAGCTTGTGTGTTTCCGTTGGCGAGTCGTCAACGATAAGTACTCGGGCCATTTTTTCCCCCGCGACAGATTTAAAACCACACTGCTGCGCGGCTAACGCGGCGGTGCGGTGCTTGGTGCAATTACGCCTGCAGCAAAGCAGGCTGCCCGACTCACTTTATCTGCGCACAAAAACCGGCGCGAATGTGACGGCATGCTTATTTTCCCGGCCTCTCACTGGCCTATGGCGGCACAACCCCGTGTCGCACAGTGACCCCGGCGCTTTCATTGCGACACCGGGCTCAAAGGCGGGCACCGAACAACCCGGCCCCCACAATCTCTATCAGTATTATTTGCTTTCCGGCAGCTGTCTGCTAGGCGGCCTTGCGGTCATTCCAGCGCACAGCGCCACTTTTTTATTTTGCCAAGCTTCCGTCACACCCTTTTATGTTATGCCGGACCTCTCGGCGACCGGCAAAGCTATCAACCAAACCTGCCATTCAGAACTCTGTCGCCGGCCATATGCCGGCGCTAAGGAAAAGCCCGACCTAAGCGGCATGGTGGGGCTTGGCATGTGCAGAAATTGCCCCCAGGAGCTCGCTTTTGCTGAATGGCTTGGTTAAATATTGGTCACACCCGACGACACGCCCTTTCGCCTTGTCAAACAGGCCATCTTTACTCGAGAGCATCACCACCGGTGTGGAGCGAAACTCGCTGTTGTTTTTGATCAGTGCGCAGGTCTGATAACCATCCAGCCGCGGCATCATAATATCGACAAATATGATGTCGGGACGCGAGTCGGCTATCTTGGCCAGCGCATCAAACCCGTCGGTGGCCGTTACCACGGTACACCCTGCCTTTTGCAGCAGGGTTTCCGCAGTGCGACGAATAGTCTTGCTATCGTCGATCACCATCACCGTCAGGCTTTCCCAGTTAAGCTCCATAGTGTTTTCCGAATCCCCTGTTTAATTTTTTCCGGCGCGGCTACAGAGATTGCCAAAAGCGCCGTTTTTCTTTGCGTTCAGGGCATGGGCGCCCCGGTGGAAACTCTTCCCCCGGACCACGCATTGAATAGAACTTTTATCATATAACCCCGGGTGAATCCACCGGCATCCGGCGCGCGCCTCCACTTCGCTTAAAAATTCGCCGCCGGTCCCGTCGGGAACAAAAAGGCCACAAAACCGGCAATTGCCGCTCCGGCCAACCCTGTTGTGCGGGGCTATGTCCCGGCACCCCTTGCCACGCCGGCCCGCATCCGGCGGACACCCGGGGAAAATTAAAGTTGCACCCATCGCGGGCACCTCTTAACTTACCGGCCTGGCAAACAAATGTATCTAACGTAACAGCCCCTCCCGGCACGGATACCTTTATGCGTTACTCCCTCGGCGTGGTGATGGATCCCATCGCCCATATCAACTTCCACAAAGACACTTCCCTGGCGCTGCTGCAGGCGGCACAGGACAGCGGTTTCGAGCTGTTTTACTTCGAGCCGTCGGACCTCTACCTGGACGGCGGGCGCGCTATGGGCTCGGGTCGCTCCCTAAAGGTATTCGACGACCCGGCACGCTGGTTCGAACTGGGGAATCCCAGTGAATGCCAGCTGGGCCGCCTGGACGCGATGTTGATGCGGGTGGACCCGCCCTTCGACAACGAATACCTCTACGCCACCTATATTCTGGAGTCCGCGGAGCGGGAGGGTGCATTGGTGGTCAACAGGCCGCAGTCTCTGCGCGACTGCAACGAGAAGATCTTCGCCACTGCCTTCCCCCAGTGCTGTCCACCACTGATTGTCAGCCGCGATATGGCCCGGCTGCGCGCCTTTCACGCCAAGCACCGCGATGTCATTTTCAAACCACTGGACGGCATGGGTGGCAGCGGCGTTTTTCACTGCAAACCCGATGGCGCCAACCTGGGTGCCATCCTCGAACTCCTGACCGATCGCGGCGCCAGGCAAATTATGGGACAGCGCTATATCCCGGAAATCAAGGACGGCGACAAACGCATTCTGGTAGTCGACGGCGAGGCAGTCCCATACTGCCTGGCGCGCATCCCCGAGGCCGGTGAAACCCGCGGCAATCTCGCCGTCGGTGGTCGCGGCGAAGCGCGGCCTCTGTCGGACCGGGACCGCTGGATCGTCCAGCAGGTGGCGCCCACCCTGAAAGAGCGCGGTTTACTGTTTGTGGGTCTGGATGTAATCGGCGACTATCTGACCGAAATCAACGTAACCAGTCCTACCTGCGTGCGGGAGATCGACGCCGCCTACGGCACTGACATCGGCGCCCTGCTGATGAGCGCCATCACAGACCGGCTGGCGCAAAAGGGGTAAACTCGGCGGTCCACAGCCGACCGGACCGCAAGCGACAGCAATCCTCATGAACGTGACCGGTAGTACCGCTCAGCACCTGGCAGTCCAGCACGACCGTTTCGTATTCGCGCTGTTTCTCGCCTGCGCACTGCACGCAATAGTGATTTTCGGTGTGGCATTTGCCGCGCCCGAAGCACCCCAGGCACCGCCAACTCTGGAGGTGACCCTGGCCCAGCACCGCGCCGCGCAGGCGCCCGAAGACGCCGACTATCTGGCCCAGCACAACCAGCAGGCGAGCGGCACCGCCGAAGCCCCCCGGGAGCTGTCCAGCAACCGCCGCGCCGAGATTGCCGACAGCGTCATCCGCGACGTCAACCCCCTTCCCCAACAGCGGGCGGCCAGGCCTGCCGAACAGCGCCGCCAGGTGATCACTACCACCGGCGCCAGCCCGGTGCAGGCCACCGAATCACTGGCGGAGGATAAACCGTCCGCACAGCGGCGCGGCGATGCGCCCGATGACCTGCCACAGCTCAACCCTGAAATCGCCAGCCTGCAGGCGCGACTGGACAAGATTCGCCAAACCATCGCCCGGCGGCCGCGGGTGCGCCGCCTAACCTCGGTGGCCGTCCGCGCGTCGGCGGATGCAGCCTACCTGCACGACTGGCGACAGAAGGTGGAGGCGGTGGGCAATGACAACTTCCCACAGGAAGCACTGCGCCGGCAGATTACCGGAAATCTGCGTATGATGGTGCGACTGCTGCCCAACGGTGCCGTAGAGAAAGTGACCATCCTAAAGTCCTCTGGCGAAGCGGTATTGGATGATGCCGCACAGCAGATAGTGCGGCTGGCGGCACCTTTTCCACCCTTTCCGGCGGAGATCCGCAAGTCGGCGGACCGCCTGGAAATCATTCGCACCTGGCGCTTTGAAATGACCGGTCTCTCCACCGCTGCAGCCGACCCACCCGGGCCCGGCTAGAATTGCAGTGACCGGCGCCGTCTCCCGCCTCTCCAATAACAGCTTTTGAACCAACGCCTATGCACCTTAGCAATATCGACAGCGACCTGACCCACGGCAGCCTGCGCGGCCAGTTTCTTCTCGCCATGCCCGGGATGCAGGATCCGCGCTTTCACCAGACCATCGCCTTCGTCTGCGAGCACAATCCGGAGGGTGCCATGGCGATAGTGGTGAACACACCCAGCAAGGTGACCTGGGGCCAGGTTTTTGCACAATTGTCACTGGAAGATTCCAGCCTTCGCGGCGACGAGGTGGTGATGCTGGGCGGACCCGTATCACCGGAGCAGGGCTTCGTGCTGCACGGGGCCGGGGTCGGCTTCGACTCGACGGTGGAGGTCAACCGGGAAATCAGCCTCACCGCATCAAAGGACATACTCGAATCCCTGGCCATAGGGCGCGGCCCCGATGATGTGTTACTGGCACTGGGCTGTGCCGGCTGGGGGGCCGGCCAGCTGGAGCAGGAGCTGGCAGAGAACGCCTGGCTCACCCTGCCTTCGGAACCGGAAATCCTGTTTGCAACCCCGTGGCAAAAGCGCTGGCAGACAGCGGCCGCGCGCCACGGCATAGACCTCGCCGGCATGGGCAGCCAGGCGGGGCATGCCTGATGGCCGCATTGGTCACCGCACTGGCATTCGATTTCGGCACCAAATCCATTGGCATCGCCTTCGGCCAGAGCCTCACCGACAGTGCGCGCGAACTGCCGCCCCTGCCCGCCAGAGATGGTAAACCCGACTGGCAGCGACTGCAGCAGTTGGTCGACACCTGGCAGCCACAGGTACTGCTGGTGGGACTGCCCCTCAATATGGACGGCAGCGACAGCGCATTCGGAGCCAGGGCGCGCAAGTTTGGCCAGCGCCTGCACGGGCGCACGGGCCTGCCGGTAGAGTATGTGGATGAGCGCCTGAGCACCCGCGCCGCCAAAGAGGAAGCCGCGGCCCGGGGCCACAAGGGTAACTACGCCGACAGCCCGGTAGATTCCATCGCCGCGCGCATCATCCTGGAGGACTGGCTGCGGGCCCGCGCCTGACACAGGGTATTTCATCAAGCTGCGGCGAAACTGGTAGAATCGCCCACCTTTCCGAACCAATCGACCGAAGCCACATGCCCATCAAGCAGATCCGCATCGCCACCCGCGAGAGTGCCCTGGCGCTCTGGCAGGCCAATCACGTCAAAAACCGGCTGGAGCAGGAGCACCCGGCACTCGAGGTGGAGCTGCTGCCGCTCACCAGCCGCGGCGACCAGCTGCTGGACAGGCCCCTGGCCAAGGTGGGCGGCAAGGGATTGTTCGTCAAGGAACTGGAAGTCGCCATGCTGGAGGGACGTGCAGATATCGCCGTACACTCCATGAAAGATGTGCCCATGGCTTTCCCCGATGGCCTTCACCTGCCGGTAATCTGCGAGCGCGAGGACCCGCGCGATGCGTTTGTCAGCAATCACTTCGCCACCATCGACGCCCTGCCAAAGGGCGCTGTGGTGGGCACATCCAGCCTGCGCCGCCAGTGCCAGCTGCTGGCCGGGCGCCCGGACCTGACGGTGAAATTTTTGCGTGGCAACGTCAACACCCGGCTGGCCAAACTGGATGCAGGTGAGTTTGACGCCATCATCCTGGCGGCCGCCGGCCTGCTCAGGCTGGACATGCGCGAGCGCATCCGCGATTTCCTCTCCCCCGGGCTGCTGCTGCCCGCCGGTGGCCAGGGCGCCATCGGTATCGAGTGTCGCCGCGACCCGGATCTGGACGCGCTGCTGTGTCCCCTGCACCACCCGGAAACCAGTGCGCGCCTGGCCGCAGAGCGGGCACTGGTCAAACGCCTCGACGGCAGCTGCCAGGTACCCATTGGCAGCTATGCGGAAATTGAGGGGAAGCAACTGTGGCTGCGAGGCCTGGTGGGCAGCCCCGACGGCCGCACCCTGGTGCGTGCGGAGGCGCGCGGTAAGGCAGAAGACAGTGAAGCGCTGGGAGTAGCGGTGGCAGAAATGCTACTGGCACAGGGCGCTGACCGTATCCTTGCCACTATCTGACCGGGACACTGCGGGGGCGGCCAAATGGCTCTGCGCAACAAACGCATTCTGATTACCCGTCCGCAACACCAGACCGAACAATGGCGCCGGGCACTGCTGGATGCCGGCGCCCTGGTCGATAGTATTCCCATGCTGGCAATAGAACCGATTTGCTCCGGTCCGCCGTTGCACGCCATCAAAAATCAGATACTCGATTTCGACCAGGTTGCACACGCCATCTTTGTATCGCAAAACGCGGTTCGTTTCGGTTTCGAGTGGCTGTGGGACTACTGGCCACAGCTTCCCCAGGGACCTCGCTATTACGCCATCGGCACCGCTACGGCGCGGGCGCTGTCAAATCAGGGGGTCCACTGTGAGAGGGGCGCAAATGCCATGGACTCAGCGGAACTGCTCTCGCTGCCGGGGTTGCAACAGGTGGAGGATCAGCGGGTGCTGGTGTTCCGCGGCTGTGGAGGCCGCACCAAGATCGGCGCTGCCCTGCGCGAGCGCGGCGCCAGGGTGGATTACTGCGAGCTTTACCGGCGTACCCTGCCGGAAGATGCGGAGGGAAAGTTGCGCCGCTACCGCCATCAACCGGACGCCGTGACAGTGCACAGTGGTGAAACCCTGGAAAACTTCGCCAGCTGTGCGCGACTGGCCGGCACCCGACATTTGTTTGCCGTACCACTGATCTGCCCCAGCGCGCGGGTTGCCGCGCTGGCCCGAGACCTCGGCTTCTCCAGGGTGATCGAAGCACAGAACGCCGGCGATACGGCCATGCTGGCGGCCCTGGCGCAACTCTAGCAGGTTGTTGAAAAAGGCATCCTGCCTGTTTCAAAACACGAAAAGCGAAAAATGTGATTTTCACTTTTCTCCCAAAATCAACGACTTAGGCGTCGTTGATTTTGCCGGAACATCCATATTCCGGTACCAGGCGTCGAAATTCTTCGAATTTCAACAGCCTGCTAGTGCCGGTTGGAAAAGCCTTGCCCGGCTTTCCTCAGTCCGGGTCTGTGGCACTGGTCCGCAAAGCCTCCGCGACAAATCAAGCAGCTGTACCCTTGCTTTGTATCCCGGCTCCTCTCTATTGCCTTATTGCCGCGAAAATCCGGGGGGACAATTTGCACAGCTTTTCACCATTGATCCGGTAAAAACTCAAAAGAGCGCCATACATCCTATCAAGCGTGACTTCAGTCGCTATAATTTGGCGACATCTCCACCTCTGCCTGGCAGCCATGACGAACGAAAAATCAAAATCACCAGTGCCATCCCCGGAAATACCCACAGTCACGCAAAAAGCAGAACCGGGGGAGGATACCCCCAAAGCGGCCCGACAGGCGCAAGGGCGCAAAGTCGCACCCAAGGGGCCCGGGGGCAGTCGCTGGCCCTGGTTGTTGATTTTCACCTTGCTACTCGCGGGTGCGGGCACCTGGAGCTGGTATAACTGGCCGCAGTTGCAGGCCGGCCTGGAGCGCCAGCTGGCGTCTCTGCGCGGCCAGCAGGAAGGGGAAACGGCTCAACCAACTCCCGCGAGCGAGGTCAAGACCCCCACGCCGGCAAGCGTACCCGGCGCAAACCGGGAGGACCCGCCCGGAACCACCGACGCCGCCGTGCTGGAGGCCCAGCGAGTGGCCATGGCCACCCTGACGAAGCAATTGGATCAACAGCGGGAGACCATCGCCACTCTGCAACAGCAACTGGCGCAGCTGCAGCGCACAGTCACCGCCCAAAGCAACCGCCTGGGCCAACTGGGCAACGTCAGCCGCGATGACTGGCGGCTGGCGGAAGCGGAATACCTTTTGCGCCTCGCCAATCAGCGCCTGTTGCTGGAGCGCGATAGCGGTACCGCCCTGAGCCTGCTGGAAGAAACAGACAATATTCTGCGCCAGGTGGACCTGCCGGACCTTTACGGTGTGCGCCGGCAGTTAACCCAGGACATCACCGCACTAAAGCTGGTGGACCAGGTGGATCTGGACGGAATCTACCTGCGCCTGCGGGCACTGGAAGAACAGATGCTGCGCACCAGTATCCAGCCCGAGTTCAATCTCATACGGGAAGCGGCGAGCGAACCCGAAGCGGAGGAGGGCAGTGATTCCGGCAGCCCACTGACCCGCAGCTGGCACAGCTTCACTCGCTTTCTGAGCGATTCCATTCGCATCCGCGACGGCAGTATCGACCCCGTTCTGCTGTCACCGCAGAGTGAAGTCCGCTTCCGGCAGAACCTGCGCCTCAATATGGAGCAGGCGGAACTGGCCCTGTTGCGGGGCGATACCACTGTCTACCGGGATTCACTCAAGCGCGCGCGCCAACTGCTGCTGGATTACGGCACTGCCACCGGCAGGCGCGACCGTCTCGTGGCCGAGCTGGATCAGCTGATGTCGCAAAACATTGCCGCGCAACTGCCCAGCCTGGCGGCCTCACAAAATGCCCTGCACAACTATATGGAAGGACTGCGGCGGTCCGCCCCCCAATCCGGCGAGAGCGAACTTGAGCCGCCCGGCGACCCGAAGCCCGCTGGCGACGCACCGGCGCCGGAGGGTGATTCCCCGTGAAGCGTATCCTTTTTTCCATTCTCGCTTTTCTGCTCTTCGGCGCCTTTGTTGCGGAAATGATCCGCAGCCACCCCGGATATCTGCTGCTGGCAATCGGCGGCAAACGTATAGAAATGAACCTGTGGGTTGCCATAGGTGCGCTGGCTCTGGGACTGCTGCTGCTGTTCGTAGTCTTCTGGCTGATACGCAGCCTGTTGCGCGGCATTGAGGGCGGTGTGAGCCGGATTCGCTTCGGGCGCAACCGGGTTGCGCGGCGCCGGCTGACCAACGGCCTGGTGGAGTTTATGGAGGGCAACTGGGCCCGCGCCCGCCGCCAGCTGCTAAAGTCCGCCCCGCGTTCGGACGCGCCTTTGATCAACTATCTGGCCGCAGCGCGCAGTGCCTTCGAACTCGGTTACCGGGACGAGGCCAACGAACTGCTCGCCAAGGCCGAGGCCAGTGGCGAAGACACGCAATTGGCCGTGGCCCTGAGCCAGGCGCGCATGCAACTGATCGAAAAGCACTACGAGCAGTGTATCGCCAGTTTGCAGCGCGCCAAACAGGTCGAACCCAAACATCCGGCCCTGCTTCAGCTGCTCAAGGATGCCTACTACCACCTGGGCGACTGGAACAGTCTGCGCAAGCTGCTGCCGGAACTGGAAAAGCACGCCAATATGAGCCAGGAGCAGTTGGAACAGCTGGAGCGGGAGATTTATCAGCACCAACTGGTGGACGCCGCGGAGCGGGCGGAAGCGGACAAACTGCACCAGATCTGGCGTGGCCTGGGCGGGCGCTGGCACCGCAACATGGAACTGCGCTGCCTCTTCGCCGCACAGCTGCACCGGGTTGGCGACGACGTGGAAGCGGAAAAACACCTGCGCTGGGTGATCAATCGGGAGTGGCGCCCGGATATGGCCCGGCTTTACGGTTGCCTCACGGAGGCCAACCCCTCGATGCAGCTCACGGTGGCGGAGGGCTGGCTTAAAGAATACGGCGACAGCGGGGAGTTGCTGACCTGTATTGGCCGCCTCTACCTGCGCAATGAGCTCTGGGGCAAGGCGCGGCAGTGTTTCGAGAAAAGCCTGCAGTTGCGCTCTGATCCAACCACTTTTGCGGAACTGGCGCGGCTGCTGCGCGCTCTGGGGGAAACCGAGGAGGCGGCGGAACTCTGTCGCGAGGGGCTGATCCAGGCCGTCGCGAAGCTGCCTGAACTGCCTCTGCCTGCGGGGCGTACGCCACTCTTGACTTAGGGCCTGTTAACACTTACTGAGATAGCCCTGCTGCTTCAGGTTTTGTGGCCTGCAAGGCAGGAATTTCGCTGTGTGGTGGGTCCACATAAGCAATTTCCAACGCCGCAGTATAAGCCTGTCTTCCGCCCGGAACCGGCTCAGACCACCGCTGCACGCATTTCGACGCTAATCGGCGTCACTCTACCGAGCACCCCTTTACAAACCGCCCTGTTGGCAGTCTTCTGTCCTACTGGCCGGCCGCCAGATAGCGCTCAAACAACACAGTTTGGGGTGCGTGTACCCGCTTCCTTCGCGGCAGCACAAAACCATCAATTAGCCATAACAGGCTCCCGACCCGGTCGCGTAGCGGTGTGGGCCCGGGGGCGCGGGGAGGACAATGGAAAGAAGAAAATTTCTCAAGATTGCCGGCGTGGGCAGCACCGGGGTGCTACTGCCCGTCTACGGTTTACCCGTCAGTGCGGAACAACTGGCCAGCAATGGCATGGACGCAGCACTGAAGAAGTCACTCTCCGATGTCGTGCTGGACACGGCCCGCCGCGCCGGAGCCAGTTATACCGACGTCCGTATCGGCCGCTACCTGAACCAGTTCGTCACCACCCGCGAAACCAAGATCGAGAATATCGTCAACACCGAGTCTTTCGGAGCCGGTATTCGCGTGATCGCCAATGGTACCTGGGGCTTCGCCGCCACCAATGACCTGACCAAAGACGGGGTCGCCAGGGCGGCCCGGCAGGCGGTGGCGATCGCCAAGGCCAACTCCAAATACCAGACCGAACCGGTCCAGCTGGCACCGGTTAAGGGTGTGGGGGAAGTGGCCTGGCAGACGCCGATTCAGAAAAATGCCTTCCAGGTCCCTATCAGCGAAAAAGTGGACTTTCTGATGGAGGTGAACAACGGCGCCCTGAAGGCCGGTGCCAGCTTCATCAATTCATCACTCTACCTGGTCAATGAACAGAAATACTTCGCTTCCAGTGACGGCTCCTATATCGATCAGGACGTGCACCGCCTCTGGGCACCCATGCAGGTGACGGTGGTGGACAAGGACACGGGGGTCTTCAAGACCCGCAATGGCCTCAGCGACCCGGTGGGGCGCGGCTACGAATATCTGGACGGCCGCGAGCAGGACAAGATTCACGGCCAGACCGTATTGTATAAAGACTCCTACGATATGGCGGAGGACGCCCGCCTGGCCGCCGAACAGGCCAGGGCCAAACTGACGGCCAAGTCCATCGAGCCGGGCAAGTACGACCTGGTGCTGGAGCCCTCCCATCTGATGCTGACCATCCACGAGTCGGTCGGCCACCCCCTGGAACTGGACCGGGTACTGGGCTACGAAGCCAACTACGCCGGCACCTCCTTCGCCACCCTGGACAAATGGCGCAGCGGTAAATTCAAATATGGGAGCGACAAGGTCAACCTGTTCGCCGACAAGGTACAGCCCGGCTCTCTGGGTGCCGTCGGTTACGACGACGAGGGTGTGAAGACCAAGCGCTGGGACCTGGTGAAAGACGGTATTCTGGTGAACTACCAGGCCACCCGGGACCAGGTGCATATGATCGACCAAAAGGAATCCCATGGTTGCTGCTACGCCGACAGCTGGTCCAGCGTGCAGTTCCAGCGCATGCCGAATGTATCGCTGGCGCCGGGAGACGAAAAGTATTCCTCCAAGGAAATGATCCGGGACGTGGAAAAAGGCATCTACATCCTCGGCCGCGGCTCCTACTCCATCGATCAGCAGCGCTACAACTTCCAGTTCGGCGGCCAGTTGTTTTACGAGATCAAAAACGGCGAAATCGTCGGTCAGGTGGAGGATGTGGCATATCAGTCCAACACACAGGAATTTTGGAATTCTTGCAGCGCCATTTGCGACCGCAGCGACTATCGCCTGGGTGGCACCTTCTTCGATGGCAAGGGACAGCCGAGCCAGGTGAGCGCCGTCTCTCACGGCTGCTCGACCACGCGATTCGACCAAGTGAACGTAATCAACACCAAGCGCAAAATCGCATGATGCGGCGGTGAACGAAAACAAATTTTTTGGAGCAGAACAAAATGGCAATTTTATCCAGAAGCGAAGCCAAGCGTATCCTCGACAAGGTGCTGAAATACAGCCGCGCCGAAGCTGCCAGCGCCCAGTTGAGCGGTGCCGAAACCGGCAACATTCGCTATGCCCGCAACAGCGTATCCACCAGTGGCATCGTCGACAATGTGGAACTCGCGGTGGAAGCGCGCTACGGCAAGAAATCCGGTGTCGCCACCATCAACGAATTCAGCGATGCGGCGCTGGAAAAAGTCATGCGCCGTGCCGAAGAACTTGCCAAGCTGTCCCCGGACAATCCGGAAGCCATGCCACTTCTGGGTGAGCAAAAATATTCGGTGGTGGATGGCTTCGCCAAAGCCACCGCAGACATATCACCGGACCAGCGCGCCAAAGCCGCCGCGGACTCCATTGTCGCGGCGAAGGAGAAGAAAGTCATCGCCGCCGGCTATCTGGAGGATGAGCGGGCCTTTGCCGCCGTGGCCAACACCCGCGGCCTGTTCGGATACCATGTTTCCACTTCCGCCAACTTCACCGTGACCATGCGCACCGAGAACGGCCTCGGCTCCGGCTGGGCCCAGAGCGATGTCACCGACTTTACCTCCATGGACACTGGCGCCACTTCCGGGGTGGCCATCGATAAAGCGGTCATGTCGCAAGAGGCGCGTGCGCTGGAACCAGGCAAGTACACAGTAGTGCTGGAACCGAGTGCGGCATCGGGGCTGATTGGCTACATGATGTTCAGCTTCAACGCCCGCAGTGCCGATGAAGGTCGCAGCTTTATGAGCAAGAAAGGCGGCGGCAACCGTATCGGCGAAAAGATGTTCGACAAGCGCGTCCATCTCTACTCCGACCCCACCGACCTCAATGTACCTTCTGTGCCCTGGGCGGAAGATGATCACATGGCGCTTTCGCGCGTCGACTGGATCAAGGGCGGCGTAGTGGAGAACATGCCACGCAGCCGTTACTGGGCCTCCCAGAGTGAAGAGAAAGCCGTCCCCACCCCCACCAACCTGATTATGGTGGGTGGCGACAAATCCACCCAGGAGCTGGTCAAAAGCACCCGCCGCGGTATTCTGGTGACCCGCACCTGGTATATCCGCATGGTGGATCCACAGTCGCTGCTGCTGACCGGCCTGACCCGCGACGGCACCTTTTACATAGAAAACGGCAAAATCAAGTATCCGATCAAGAATTTCCGTTTCAACGAAAGCCCTGTGATCATGCTGAACAATATCGAGGATATGGGCAGGGCGGAACGTGTGGGCATGTGGGGCTTCTCCGCAATGATTCCCGCATTGAAGGTGCGCGATTTCACCTTCAGCAGCCTTTCCGACGCCGTTTAACCACGCCCAACACTGAGGATCTGACATGGACCGAAGAAAATTTCTCCAATTGGGCGGTGCAGGGCTCGGCATTGGCATGCTGCCACTGTCGGGCCATGTGGTGGCCGAAAACCAGTTAACTTTCAGTGGCATCGATACAGCGGTCAAAAAAGAGCTGGCGGACACAGCCCTGAATACCGCCACCAAGATGGGCGCCACCTATGCCGATGTACGCATAGGCCGCTATCTGAACCAGTATGTGGTCACCCGCGAGATGAAAGTGCAAAACGTGGTCAACACCGAATCCATCGGTATGGGTGTACGCGTGATTGCCAAAGGCACCTGGGGTTTCGCCGCCACCAACGATATGACTGTGGATGGTATTGCCCGCGCCACCGCCAAAGCGGTGGCCACTGCCAAGGCCAACGCCAAGTATCAGGGAGAACCGGTACAGCTCGCCGCGCAAAAAGGCTATGGCGAAGTGAGCTGGAGAACGCCACTACAGAAAAACGCCATGGAAATTCCACTGGCGGAAAAAGTCGACCTGCTCATGACAGTGAACGAAGCGGCCCTCGAAGCCGGAGCCAACTTCATCAACTCCATGCTCTACCTGGTCAACGAACAGAAATATTTTGCCTCCACCGACGGCTCCTATATCGATCAGGACGTGCACCGACTTTGGGCGCCGTTTACCGTGACCGCTGTGGACAAGGAGACGGGCGGCTTCCGCACCCGCGATGGCCTGGGCCAACCGGTAGGCCGGGGCTTTGAATATCTGGATGGCCGCGCAGAGGACAAGGTCAAGTCGCAGACAGTGCTGTATCGCGATTCCTATGACATGGTGGAGGACGCCCGCCTGGCCGCCGAGCAGGCCCGGGAAAAACTCACCGCAAAGTCCGTGCAACCGGGCAAGTACGACCTGGTTCTGGACCCCAGCCATCTCTGGCTGACCATACACGAATCCGTAGGTCACCCGCTTGAGCTGGACCGGGTACTGGGCTACGAGGCCAACTTTGCCGGCACTTCTTTCGCCACCATCGACAAGTGGCGCAGCGGCAAGTTCAAGTACGGCAGCGACAAGGTGAATCTGTTCGCCGACAAGATACAGCCGGGATCCCTGGGGGCAGTGGGTTACGATGACGAAGGCGTGAAGACCCGCAACTGGGATCTGGTAAAAGAGGGCATTCTGGTCAATTACCAGGCCATCCGCGATCAAGTGCACATGCTGGACCAAAAGGAATCCCACGGCTGCTGCTACGCCGACAGCTGGTCCAGTGTGCAATTCCAGCGCATGCCCAATGTATCGCTACTGCCCGGCACCGACGAGTTGAGCGTGAAAGAAATGATCAAAGATGTGGAGAAAGGAATCTACATCATCGGCGACGGCTCCTTCTCCATCGACCAGCAGCGCTACAACTTCCAGTTCGGCGGTCAACTGTTTTACGAGATCGAAAATGGCGAGATTACCGGCATGCTGGAAGATGTTGCCTATCAGTCGAACACACAGGAATTCTGGAATTCCTGTTCGCAGATCTGTGACAAACGCGACTACCGCCTCGGGGGCTCCTTTTTCGATGGCAAGGGTCAGCCGAGCCAGGTCAGTGCCGTATCCCACGGCAGTGCCACTGCCCGCTTCGACAATGTCAACGTGATCAACACCAAACGCAAACTGGGCTGATCCTGCGCGTGTCCCCCGGGCGACCCGGGGGACACAGCGAACGCAGCCCGCAACTGAGTGTCCCGCCGGAATTACCGTATCGCAAATTATGTCGTTCACCCGCAAACAATTCCTGCACACACTGGTAGCTGGCGGCTGCGGCCTGGCACTGCCGCGAACAGCGCTGGCACAGGGTGCGGCGGAGCAGCGTTACGATTTCCACTTTACCCGGCTGATGTACGAATCCGGCGATTGGGACGTGGACCAGCGCATGCCCTCCAACGTGCTCAATTCACTGGTGGAGTACACCAATCTGCGCGTCGATCCGGTGGAGCGTATAGTCCCGCTGGCCGACCCGGACATGCTGCTGGCCCCCTTCTGCTATCTGGCCGGGCATAAACTGGTGGAATTCAGTGCTGCGGAGGGGCGCAATTTCCGCGACTATGTCAATCGCGGTGGATTCGTCTTCGTGGACGATTGCAACCACGATATCGACGGCCTCTTCGCCAAGTCGTTTGAAGCGCAGATGGCAGCGCTGTTCGGCGAAGACAGCCTGCAAAAGCTACCGGACGACCACGAACTGTACAGCTGCTTTTTCCACTTCGACGAGCTGCCGGTCACCAGTTTCGAACTGAACGGCTGGGGTGACGACCTGGTACACGATTACCTGCGGGCGATTGTCATCAACGGCCGTATCGCCGTTCTGTACAGCAACAAGGACTTTGGATGCGAGTGGGATTACGACTTTCGCAACAAACGCTGGCTCGCCATCGACAACACAAAATTTGCAGTAAACATTGTTGTTTACGCCCTGACAACCTGAGGGCCCAATGGAAGCTACCCTGGAAAAATCCATCGAATTGAAACTGACCGCAGTTCAACGTCTGCGCACCGAGATCGGCAAAGTCATCGTCGGCCAGCAGGAGGTTGTGGATCAGCTGCTGATCTGTCTGTTGGCCCGGGGACACGCACTGCTGGAAGGGGTACCGGGGCTCGGGAAAACGCTGCTGGTGAAAACCCTGGCCGATGGCACCGAGTTGGCCTTCAAGCGGGTACAGTTCACCCCCGACCTGATGCCTGGTGATATTCTCGGTACAGAGATCCTGGAAGAGGATCACAGTACCGGCAAGCGCTTCTTCAAATTTCAGCGCGGGCCCATTTTCACCAATATCCTGCTGGCGGATGAAATCAACCGAACACCGCCAAAAACCCAGGCGGCCCTACTGGAATCCATGCAGGAGACCGCTGTGACAGTGGCCGGTGAGACCATGGACCTGCCCAGACCCTATTTTGTGCTGGCGACCCAAAACCCCATCGAACAGGCCGGCACCTATCCATTGCCCGAGGCGCAGCTGGATCGCTTTCTTCTGAATATCCATATCGACTACCCCCAGGAGGCGGAGGAGATAGCGATACTGCGCGCAACCACCGGTAGTGATGGGGAGCAGGCGCAGCCCTGTCTCGACCCCACCCAGCTGCAGGAAATGCAGCGGCTGGTGCGGGATATCCACGTCAGTGACGACCTCTACCATTACGTGGCCCGGCTGGTGCGCGCCACCCGCCCCGGCGCCGGCGGCAATTCACAGCTGGAAGCCTGGATAAAGTGGGGGGCCGGGCCGCGCGCCGGCCAGGCCCTGCTGCTGGCGGCCAAGGCACGGGCGTTTTTGCACCGGCGACTGGCGGTGACCAGAGCGGATATCCGTGCCCTGCTGCTGCCGGTACTCCGCCACCGCGTACTGCTCAGCTTTCACGCCCAGGCCGAAGGGGTCGGAATGGAGCAGGTTCTTCAAGAGCTGCAGAAGGCCTGCCCGGAACCCGGCCGGGACTGATATTGTGACTCTGGTGGATCCACTGACGCTGGCCGGCACCCGCGACCTGCTCTGGCTGTCGCGCCACATTGCCGAAGGCATGATGCTGGGCATGCAGCGCAGCCAGCGCCGCGGCGCCGGCCTGGAATTTCAGCAGTATCGCAGTTACCAGCCCGGCGACCCTATCCGGCACATCGACTGGAAACTGTTTGCCCGCTCCGACCGCTATTTTGTACGCGAGGCGGAGCAGGAGAGCCAGATGCATGTGTGCTTCGTGCTCGACACCACTGCCTCCATGGCCCAGCCCAGCTTCAGCGTGCCCACACTGACCAAACTTCAATACGCGAAATGCTGGATCGCCACCCTGTGCTGGCTGCTCAATGCCCAGGGGGACCGCTACTCCCTCCTTGCACTCAGTGACAGTGGAATACATCTGCTACCAGAGGGCCAGGGCGAGGCCCATCACCAGCGCCTGACCCTGCAGCTGGATCAACTGACCGCAGCGGGACACTGGCCGGACGACACCCAGTTGCGCCCCCTCTGGAGCCGTTTCGAGCAGCCCTGCCAGGCAGTGCTGGTGAGCGATTTTTTTGAGCGGCGCGAGGAAATCAGCCGCTTTGCCGCGCGCCTGCACGGCGCCGGCCGCCCCTGCCTGCCGTTGCAACTGCTGGTGGAGGCCGAAAAAACTTTTCCCTTCAACGGTGCATTGTTGCTGCGCAATCCGGAAGAAGCGGGGGCGATCGAACTGGATGCAAAGTCCCAGCGAAACGCATATCTGCGCGCATTCGCCGCTGCGCAAAAAAATCTGAGCGCCCGTTTCGCTTCCTGGGAGTATCCGCTCAGCAGTGTGACCATCGAACAACCCCTGGAACAGACACTGCGCAAGTTCATCGCAGCCCACGGGCAGGGCACCTAAAATGCAGTGGCTGACTCCGCAATGGCTCTGGTTGCTGTCTCTGCTGGCGGTACCGGTAGCGGTGCACCTGTTGCGCCGACGGGCGCACCGGGAAATTACCTTTGCCGCCGCCCACTGGCTCGAGCAAAAATCCAGCCGCAGCCTGCGCCGATTGCTGTTGCGGGAACCCTGGCTGCTGTTGTTACGACTGGCAGCGCTGGCCTCACTGGTGCTGCTGGCAGCCGCGCCGCAACTGCAGCAACAGGTTGCCGCACCACCCTCCACCCTACTGGTGGATCCGCGAATCAGCCAACAGGCACTGCAGCAGTTTCTGCAGCGGTCGCAGGCCTCGGAGCGGATCGAATGGCTGCACACAGCGCCGCGCCCAATTGCAGACGAGCGCCCTCCGGCGGAGAACCTCTGGCACAGCTTGTCCGCGTTGGCCTATAACCCCCGCTACCGCTACGCCACCATCCTGCTGGCACGAGCGGACAATCCCACTGGCTTTGCCGCGCTGCGCAGCAGCCCGCACTGGCAGTGGCGTGTTGCCGGTGCCGAATCGGATGCAGAGGTTTTTACCCCACCCCGCATAGGGCTGATCGGCGAAGCCCCCGCTTGGTTAGAGCCGGTGATCGACCAGTTGGCTGCAACCACGGCAACAGGCCTGTCACTGCGCAAGCTTGTAGGGATCGAGGCACTTGCGGATATCGGTACCGACTGGCTGATCTACAACCTCCCCGGCCCGCTGCCCGAAGAGGTCCGCGCATTTACCGGTGAGGGCGGCCTGCTGATCACCGACACCCGCGTCAGTGACGACTCCCAGCTGGCCTTCCAGATCCTGTCCACAGCGGAGCGGATGGAAGCCGCACCCTATGGCCGCGGCAGCTGGCTGCGCTACCGGGGCGACTGGCATTCCGGTGAGTTTTTCACTGACTACGCCCTGCCGGAAAAACTCTGGAGAGCCTGGTATCAACAGGACTGGCAGCTACAGCACAGTGGTATCGGCAACTGGTCCGTTGCCTCGCCACCATCCATTGTGGTGGACGACGAAGAAATCTCTCCATGGGTCTGGCAGGGCTACCAGCGCCAGCTGCTGATGCTCTTTGTCGCACTGCTGGCGCTGGAGCGTGTGCTGGTGCTGAGCAGAGGGCGGGGACCCCGGCATACGGAGGTGGCGGATGGCGATGGATGAAACCAAATCCCCGTTACCCTGGGTAAGGCGTAACTGGCTCCTTCACAGCCTCCTGCCCTACGCCTGGCTGGCGGCCGGCGCCAGCGCTGTTTCCCTGCTCGGAAGCGCACTGCTGGGATGGCCCGGTTGGGTCCTGTTGGCCATGCCTGGTTTTGCTCTGCTGGGACTGCTGCTGGATCCGCACTGGCGGCCAGGGTACCGGGACCTGGCATGTCGATTGGATTGCAGTTTCCCGCAACTGCACGACAGCACGGCTCTGCTGTCGCATCCCACACAGGAACTGGCTCCACTTGCACGGCTCCAACGGCAGCGGGTGGAGCGCGCCCTGAACAGCCTGATTGCTGCCGGGCAGCTGCGCCGTTTCCATGCCCCGCCGCTGCGCAGTGCCATCAGCAGCTCTGCCGGTGCCTGCCTGGGGCTGCTGCTCTATGTCGCCACCGATGGTTTTAACCTTTCCCAGGCCTCTCTGACAGAAACCCTCACAGGGATTCCGGCAGGACCGGCGTCTGCAGTGACTCTGCACAGTGCCGACACACTGGTACAGCCGCCCCGTTACACAGGCCTGCCGGAAACCCCTCAGACTATGCAGGTGACCGCGCCGGAGAATTCCACCGTAACCTGGCAGGTCACCCTGACCGGGCCGGTGACCGGCCTCACCATGCGCACTTCCAACGCAGAGTTCGAATTTACCCCCGGCGGTCCCCCGCCCAGCGATCACTGGTCACTGTCGCGCCGGGTCGACAAAGCGGATTTTTACCAATTGTCCGCCAGTACTGACGGGGGCCAGGTTCTCTATCCGCCAATTTACACCATCGACGTGGTCCCGGACCGGGCACCGGAATTTGAGTTCCACCTGCCCAGGGACACAGTTACTGTGATGTCAGGCAGGGATAGCGCCCAACCCCGGTATTTTCCCGTCGATGTCACCGTCAGTGATGACTTTCAGGTGGAGAGGGCCAGCCTGGTTATGACCCTCGCCAGTGGCAGCGGAGAAAACATCCGCTTCCGCGACCAGTCCGTGGAGCTCAAACCGGCGGCAACCCATGGCCGTAGCAAGAGGTTCACCTTTGAACTGCCACTGGAAAGCTACGCCATCGAACCCGGCGACGAAATCTACTGGTTCCTGCAAGCACAGGACAACCGCCAGCCGGAGGCCAATATCATCAAAAGCCAGCGCTTTATTCTGCGCTGGCCCCATGAGGAGATTTTTGGCCTGAGCGACGCCGAGGGCATGGCCGTCAAAGTACTGCCGGAGTACTTCCGCAGCCAACGCCAATTGATTATCGACACCGAAGCACTTCTGGCCGAGCGGGAGCAGATTACCCCAATGGAGTTCCGCACCCGCTCCGAAACACTGGCTTTCGAACAAAACCTGTTGCGCATGCGCTACGGTCGTTTTCTCGGCGAGGAGGACGCGGACATCGGCCACCAGTCCGAAGAGGGGGATGATACGGACTCCCATGACCAACACGAAGAACACCACGGTGAAGGCGAACACGCCGAGACATCTTCAGGGCATAAATTCGGTGTCGACGACGGTATCGCCGCATCGGTCGGTCACCAACACGATCATACCGAACACGCCACCCTGTTCGACCCCGCCACCAAAAGCCTGCTGCGGTCGGCGCTCAATGCCATGTGGAGCGCCTGGCGCGAGCTGGCGGTCATCGAACCGGCCGCCTCCCTGCCGCACCAGCACAGCGCCCTGCGTTACATCAAAGAAGTCCAGCAGGCATCGCGCATTTACCTGCAGCGTGTGGGTTTTGAACCGCCGCCAATCGACGAGTCCCGACGCCTGAGCGGAGAGCGCGGTGAGATTCGCCCAGCGCCGGTAGCCGCGCAACAGGCAAATACAGACGAGCAGCAGCTGCAATCGCTGTTGCAGGCCGCGCTCGGCAGCGAAAATTTCTCCGATGATGTCCTCGCCCAGCTGCAGGCACTGCCACAAGTGCAGCAGCAGCCGGAATTGGCACTGGAACTCGCCAAGACCTGGCGACTGTATCGTCAGGACCCCCGCTGCGAAGACTGCCGACGGCAGTTGGCGGCTTTCTTATACGGGTTGCTGCCCGACCCGGAGCCAGTCCCGGCACTGCCGCGCACCCGGCGCGAAGCGGGGGTATTTGCCGACTGGCTGACACACCCCAACAAGGACAGCGGCCGATGACGACTTGGTTTACCCTGTTGTGCGGCGGAGCCTGCGTTGTTTCCGCGCTATTGATCATGCGTCAGCAACTACCGGCCCGCCAGCGGCTTTTCGCGCTCGGCTTGCAGATCGCCATCTGGGTCACAGTCTGGTCTTTATACCAACCCCCTAAAATACTACCCGGGCCCGCAACCGGTATTCTGCATACACCCCTGGCCACCCCGGCGGCAAACCATCCAACAGCGCCGGAAGCCGGGCAGATACCGTATCCAATCGGCACCCTGCAGTCGCTCTCTATAACCGGCGACGGCCTGACCCGGGAAGCCCTGGGTAGTTTGCCCCCGGTGCGACTGCGGCCAGACCGGGAGAGATCCGCACCCAGGTGGCAACTGCGCTGGCCACACCAGCTGACGCTGGGTGACCGGCTGGAAGTACAAATCAGCCCGCAAGGGGCTGCCCCGGGACAACTGACTCTGTCACTTTTGGATCCCTTCGGGGCCCAGGTGGATACCGCCAAGCTGGGCCCTGGGCCATTGCGCGGAGGGTCCGTCCAGCTGACCGATACCCCCAAGCTGCCCGGTCGCTGGCTGTATAAATTGCGCATCCAACAGGGCGGCGATCAGCGTGAGGAGCCGGTGCCGGTGGTCGTGGACAGAGGCGCGACGCCCCGTGTTCTTCTGTGGCTCAGCCGGGCCTCATTTGAAACCGCGGCCCTGTCCCGCTGGCTGCGTCAGTCGGGTACCGAGGCCCAGCTAATCACACAGCTGGCCCCGGGAGTCCTCAGGCGCGTGTCCATCAATACCCAGAAGAAATTCCCACAACAACCACTGCAATCCGCCCCCCCATTTGATCTGATTATTCTGGACAGCCAGCTGTGGCCACAGCTTTCGGATACGCAAAAACAGCACTTGGAGGACTTCACTGCGAGGAAATCCGTGCTGTGGCTGGTTGACAGGGATGCCCCGGACAGTTTCCTTGACTACATGAGTAACACGGGTATGTCCTTACACCGTGACCAGCCGCAGGATCTCGCCGGTGCGCTGGCAGCACCGGATGAGATCCCCACGCTCACCCTAACCGGTCTGCAACCGGAAGAGCCTCGCACTAGTGATCTACTACTTGGGTCAACTGCGGAAAATCCCATTTACTGGGGCAGGTCGACACCCTCCGGTTCAGTGGGTTTGGTACTGTTTGAAAACAGCTATCGCTGGATCACCGCCGGCTTTCCGGCGGAATTTGCCCGGCTGTGGACCGATATCTTTCGCCACCAACTGGCCTTCGCCGGCAAGCAGCCACCGGTGGTGATAAAGAGTCCGCTGCCGAAAATGGAACAGCGTGTGACTCTGTGCAGTCCCGATTTTACCGCGGCACCCACAGTGACCGCCGAATCGGACGGCGACCCGCTGGTGGCAGTATCCGTGCAGGCGGAGGAGCCGGGACACTGTTTCGCCTACTGGCCCAGGGGCGCGGGCTGGCACCACCTCAAAGGGACAGAGTCCGATTTTTCCTTCTACGTCTTTGCCCCGGGGGACTGGCCCTGGTGGCAGCGCGACCTGGCTGTAAGCGAGACCGCGCAGATGGCTACCGCGCAGTTGGGTGCTGGGTCAGAAACAAATAGCGACCTCATCCCGATACCACGGCAGTGGATTGCGGCCCTATTGATGGCTCTGCTGTTACTCAGCTGGTGGCGGGAGCGGGCTTTGCTGCGCTGATGTGGTACAGGAATGTGCCACCACCTGGCGGAAGCTTGCGCAACGTATTGAAAACAAAGGATTTCGCGTAATCGTGCAGGGTTTCAAGGCCGATAATTCACTCGATGGGGGAGCATCGATTGAATTGCCAGGTTAATAGCAGCCCTGATCTACAAACACCAGCGCATCGGTAGCATAACCGAGAGACCTGGCCTGGGTGACCAGCTGTTGTAGTACCGGCTCTGGCATGCATGGCTCCCGCGACAGTATCCACAAATAGGATCTGTTGTAGCCGGTCACCAGGGCGTGGCGGTAGTGTCTGTCCAGCGCAATGATGACATAGGATGAATAGAAGGGCCCAAAAAAAGACACTTCCAGATGGCCGGTGGTCTTCTCTGCGGCAAACCTTGCCCGACCGGTGGCCCGCTTCCATTTTTGTTGTGCCGCGGAATAACCACTGTTGAGCACCCGTACAGTCCCATCCTCATTCAGACTGTAGTCCGCGGTTACCCGGCTGAGCCCCCGCTCAAAGGAGTGGTCGAGTCGCGCAATTTCGTACCATTTCCCCAGATACCGACGCAACTCGAAATTTTCCACCGGCTGGATATTTTCCGGTACGCCGGTACAGGCGACCAGGCACATGGCCGCCAGCAGGGATAGGGGGGTGCGGCAAAGCCGCACTGCAGATAACCAAATAGCCTGCTCCATCGCCCAGCCTCCGTGCTCGGGCAAGGTTCACTGCCGCCTACTTCTCCACAAAGGCGCGCTCGATCACATATTCGTGCGGCACCCCGGCACGGGTTTCCCGAAAACCCCACTTGTCCAGAATTGCGGTCAGATCCTTGAGCATAGCCGGGCTGCCGCAAAGCATAAAGCGGTCCTCCTCCACATTGGGTTGCGGCAGATCCAGGTCGGCGAACATTTTTCCGCTCAGCATCAAGTCAGTCAGGCGCCCGTTGTTACGGTAGGGCTCGCGGGTTACGGTGGGGTAGTAGAGCAGTTGCTCCCGCACCATCTGCCCGAAATACTCGTGCTCCGGCAACTCGGTTTCAATCTGATTCTGGTAGGCCAATTCGGACACATAGCGTACCCCGTGGGTCAGAATCACCTGATCGAAGCGCTCGTATACGCCGGGATCCTTGATGATACTGAGGAATGGCGCCAGCCCAGTTCCAGTGGACAGCAACCAGAGGCGCTTGCCCGGTAGCAGGTGGTCCGCCACCAGGGTACCGGTGGGCTTGCGGCTGACCAGAATCTCGTCCCCCGGCTTGATCTGCTGCAACTGTGAGGTGAGGGGGCCATTCGGCACCTTGATGCTGAAAAACTCCAACTCGTCCTCATAATTGGCACTGGCGATGGAGTAGGCGCGTAGCAGCGGGCGGCCATTGTCCCGCTGCAGGCCTATCATGGTGAAATGACCGTTTTCGAACCGGAATCCCGGGTCGCGACTGGTCTTGAAGCTAAATAAAGTGTCATTCCAGTGGTGTACTTCCAACACTTTCTCTATATTCAAATTAGACATAACCTTAAAACCAGTTATTCCTTAATACTCTTAATAGTGGAATTTTAGCCCTGGCTTATCTATAGGCAAAATGGGATATTTCAATAGTTGTTATCGATTTATTTGATAATAGGAATCAAGCTTTGCGCTACTCCCTGCGCCAACTGGAAGTGTTCATAGCCTGCGCTCACCATGAAAATGTGAGTCGTGCGGCCGCCAGCCTGAACATGTCCCAATCCGCGGCATCCACTGCCTTGCAGGAGTTTGAACGACAGTTCGATCTGCGGCTGTTCGAGCGCGCCGGCAAGCGCCTGCGGCTCAACGAGCTGGGGCGCCAACTGTGGCCCCGGGCGGAAGAACTGCTGGAGCGGGCCCGGGCGCTGGAGCAGACCCTCGCAACACACCGCGATCTCGGCCGGCTCAAGATCGGCGCCACCCTGACCATCGGTAACTACCTGGCCGCCGGCATCATGGCCCGCTATATGGAGGAACAACCCGGCACACGGGTGGAGCTGGAAGTCGCCAACACCGCGGCTATTGCCGAACGGGTACTCAATTTCGAACTGGACCTGGGATTGATCGAAGGGGAGGTCAACCACCCGGACCTGGAAATGCTCCCCTGGCGCAGCGACGAGCTGGTGGTGTTCTGCGCACCGAAACACCCCCTCGCAGGACGCGGGCAAGTGGGCGACCGGGAACTCTGCGCGGCCATCTGGATATTGCGCGAGACCGGTTCCGGCACCCGACAGACATTTGAGCGCGCCATGGCCGGCCTGCTGCCGCGATTGCATATCCGCCTGGAATTACAGCACACCGAGGCAATCAAACGCGCGGTGGAAGCCGGATTGGGAATCAGTTGCCTGTCGCGGGTGTCGCTGGTGGATGCATTGAGACGCGGCTCACTGGTGGAGTTACCGGTACCACAGCGCAACTTTCGCAGGGAATTTCACTTTGCTCTGCACCGGCAGAAATATCGCAGCGCCGGTATCGAACGCTGGATGGAACTGTGCCGGGAAAGTGATTAAACTATGGTATAAATTCCCATCTCCCCATTGACTATTAAGCTCTCCTCCCGGACTTGTGTGATCACCGTTCATACCCGGCAATAAGATTGACATTGCGCCCTATTTTGCCAGACTAAACACCCCAATAAAAATGACTTAGGAGAAGCTAATGTTGCGCTTGGCAAAATTTACACTGGCGATCAGTGCAATCTGGCTGGCAGCTTGTGCCGGCAACCCCATGACTGTCAGCACCAATCAAGTGGTAACCGCCCCCACCACAGATAAAGCTCAGATTGTCTTTATGCGATCATCGTTTCTGGGCTCGGCCATCAATGCCTCCCTTTTCGAAGTGAAGGGTGATGACAACGACTTCATTGGGATCCTCGCCAACGGCACCAAGGTAATTCATGAAGTAGAACCTGGCGAGCACCTGTTTATGGTCGTTTCAGAAGCTGCTGACTTCATGAACGCTAACCTGGAGGCTGGCAAGACCTACTACGCTATGGTGACACCACGTATGGGAGCCTGGAAGGCACGCTTTAGTTTTCAGCCAATTCGGAATGGACAAGAAAATCAATTCAATCTCCAATCCAAAGAATTTGAAAACTGGCTTAACGAAACTAAGTTAATGGAAAACTCAGAGCAGTCCCGGTTGTGGGCGCAAGGCAACGCCAACAGCGTGAATAAAAAACGTACCGCTTACTTAAGCAAATGGCTAACTAAAGATGAGGCTGAAAAGGCCCGCCAGACCCTACAACCAGAAGATGGCCGCTGATTGCCCTCTTCAATCGTTAATGCACTTCGGTTTGCTGATAGATATCTAGAATCCAGGGAATAACTTATGCTTTTTCTTCGAACACTGATCCTTCCATTGCTTCTCGTTAGCCTGCTGATTGGCTGCACCATTCACCCACTAAAAAATCTGGATGCGCGAAATATACCTGCTCGCTTGAACGGGACTCCCCAAACAGCGGATACCGTACGGCAAAGTATTCTTGCAGGGTGCATAGACAGAAGATGGAGTTGCCGAGACTTAGAGCAGGGATTGATTGAGGCATCAATTACCGTCCGAAGGCACCAGGCAGTAACCACAATCGAATATGGTGCGGATAATTATAGCATCAACTATAAGGACAGTACTCTCTTGGAATATAATCCCAAGCGCGGCACCATACACCGAAATTACAACCGCTGGGTCAATAACCTGGACCGCGCCATAAGGATGCAATTAGCGCGTCAATAAAAATTTCTGTGATCCCGAAATCAATTCGGGATCACTATTTTTTGTCTGAACAGAAGAACAACTCAAGCAAATTTTTACCTGTTCTTTTTCCGAAATTCTGATTTGGGCATTGATTTATTCAGAAAATGTAGAGATGCAAAAAAAATTCATCAATATTAAAATATCTCTACGCTAAAATATGTCGAGGGCCAATTAACTATAACACCACAAATTAAACGAGCTTGTTAAAAGAGTATTCAATCCAAAAAATTAGAAGTTGAGACCAAAATTAACCACAAGTGGCATATCTATCCCATCATTATCAGTAAAAAGATTAGCATTGGAAAAGTGCTTCCAGGAAACCATTAAAATCATATCCTCTTTAGAACGCCAATTAAGACGTACGCCATAACCGACTTGGGCCTGGAAAGAAAAGTGATTATCCTGATGACGGTCCCCCAATTGATTACCACTAATATAACTTGGCCCAAGAGCTCGCACGAAGAAATATGGTTGGCCCCAACTATATTGACGCGGATAAAGATTGAGTTGCGGATAGATAGACACTGCGTAAATTGAATTGTGGTTTATTGTATTGGCCTCTACCTTAGTATAACTCACGCCAAAATGTATATGTTGTCGGTAACTTTTTTCAAACTTGCCAAATGAATAGTCAATACCATAGGTTTTATTGCTCTGACCGGAATTTGGCTGAGCACCGCCACCAACACTGAGCAATAATTCATCAGCAAATACTGACTCTATCGTTAGCAAGAGAGTTAGAATAACCAGCAAATTTTTCATAAACTTATCTTTTTCTAGATCTACTGACTATCCTATAGAATCACACACACTTTAAGGTCAGGGCGTAACTTGCGATCACAAGACAATTAAGTGAAAAAGCCTCATATTTTTATTACATTACAATTTTTTCACGGTCTCGAAGGAAATAACTTTATCCAACAGCTAAGGCCAACGCTTAAAGACTAAAGATGTATTAATCCCACCAAATGCGAAGTTGTTACTCATAACATACTCCGTGTCAATTCTCCGGCCATCGCCATTTATATAATCCAGCTCTGCACAATCTGGGTCCAGCTCATCCAGGTTAATTGTTGGATGAAACCAACCCTCACGCATCATCTGTATAACCGCCCAGGCTTCCAGCGCACCACAGGCACCCAGGGTATGCCCAGTGTAACTCTTGATGGAGCTGATTGGCACCGGGCGGCCAAAAGCACCAAATGTAGCATGGCTTTCCGCCACATCTCCCCGATCTGTTGCAGTACCGTGGGCACTCACATAGCCAATTTCTGTGCAATCTATCCCTGCCTGCATTAATGCCTGCTGGAGGGCCAACTGCATAGTCGCAGACTGTGGCTGTGTCACGTGGACCCCATCCGAGTTGGTGCCAAAACCAACAATTTCCGCGTAGATTTTCGCTCCGCGGTCCACTGCGCTTTCATACTCCTCCAGAATCAGTGTACCAGCACCTTCTCCGATCACCAGCCCATCCCGATTTCGGTCAAAAGGGCGCGGTGTTTTTTCAGGTGATTGATTCCTGGTAGAGGTTGCATAAAGGGTATCAAAGACTGCCGCCTCGGTTGCACACAGTTCTTCCGCACCACCCGCCACCATCAATTTCTGGCTGCCACTACGAATCGCTTCGTAAGCATAACCTATACCTTGGCTTCCAGAAGTACAAGCCGAGCTTGTTGTGTAAATACGTCCACACAGACCGAAAAAAATACCAATGTTAACCGCTGCAGTATGTGCCATCATCTTGATGTAGCTGGTCGCGTTCAGGCCATCTGTGCGATGGTTGAGCAACATATTGCCAAATTCACCCATCGCGGCAGGCGTCCCGGCAGACGAGCCGTAAGCGACTCCAACAACACCACTTGTAAGAATCGGGTCATGCAAAAGGCCCGCATCCTCCAACGCAAGCTCGGTTGCTCGTACCGCCATCAACGAAACACGGCCCATACTGCGTACACGCTTGCGGTCATAATGCGCCGGCTTTTCAAAATCCTCAACAGGTGCGGCAAGCCGTGTTTCTAACCCTTGATACTTTTCCCAGGCCTCCATATAAGTGACTCCGGAAGCACCTGCCTGCAGTGACGCCTTCACCGCTTTCCACCCCTGACCAATGGGTGAAATACCGGCCATACCAGTTACAACAACCCGTTTCATCAGTAGAGCCCGCCATTTACCGAAATAACTTGTCGCGTGATGTAAGCAGCGCGCTCATCCATCAAAAATGAAACCGTTGCCGCCACTTCTTCGGGTTTTCCGAGGCGGCGCACGGGGATCATCTTCATGATTTCATCTAGCGGCAAATCACCATCCACCATCTCTGTAGCTATCAGTCCCGGCGCCACACAATTAACCGTAATTCTACGTTTCGCCAGCTCAAGCGCCAATGCTTTACTCGCACCAATAAGGCCTGCCTTGGAAGCCGAGTAGTTTACTTGGCCACGATTTCCAGCCAGGCCCGAGACTGAGGACATCACTACAATACGCCCTGGAGTTTTGTTCCGCACCATTGGCATAATCAATGGATTTAAAACGTTATAGAAGCCATCCAGATTGGTATGCACCACTCTGTCCCAGTCCTCAGCCGGCATCGCCGGAAATGCATTATCTGCGGTCAACCCGGCATTACAGACAACGCCATAGTAACAACCATGTGCTTCTACATCGTCTAACAATATCCTTCGAGCCGTAACACGATCGACAATATCAAACTGCAAAATGCGGCTTTCGCAACCCAATGCCGCAATCTCAGTCGCCACCTCTTCTACCTGCCCGCGACGATTCCGACAGTGCAATACCAAGTTGTAACCATCTCGTGCCAGCTGCAATGCTGTAGCACGCCCGATGCCGCGACTGGACCCGGTTACCAAAACCCATTTTGACATTTAGATATATTCCTTTAGATATAATTCGATATTATTAGGCTGGTAAACAATCAAGCGTGCGCTCTGGCTAACACCATGACCTTTGGCGCGGCACTCAAAGGTTGCCATGCCATTTTCCGCCTGGAACAAGCGCTCAACCTCAATTATTAACTCATCACCACATTGATAATGATCGACATTGGTATTAAATTTTCGTGTTCCAAGCAAAAAGCCAAGGCGAATCTCCTCGCCACGCTCCTTCGCTCTACAACCAGAATAGGCTGCAACTGCCTGCGCCATGTACTCAATACCTACGTAAGCCGGCACATATCCATTACGCGAGAAAATACCGTCATCCCGTACACACAGCCTCGCCCTCAGTACTTCTTCATCAACCATTTGTACTTCACTGAGCATCGACATATCGCCACTGTGTGGAACTAGATCTTCAACCGAAAAAAAATCCAACGATTTACTCTGCACTATTCCCCCTTTCGCCCCAAAATTACTGAGCAATTACTTCCCCCAAACGCAAACGAGTTACTCATTACATAACTTAGATATCTGGGCGCGGCGCCTTCACTACACAGTCGTAATGGTGGGATGGTCCTATCGTAATCATCATCGTATCGATGCGGCGGAAGTTTCTTTCGCTGTAGTGCCAACCAGCAAAAAGCTATTTCGAGCGCACCGGCGGCGCCCAGCGTGTGGCCGGTCAACGGTTTTGTGGACGAACACAGCACATCCGTGCCTAACACACGCTCAACGGCAGCCGCCTCCATCGCGTCATTCTGCACCGTCCCCGTTCCATGTAAATTTAGATACTCTATCGCCGCAGCCCTCAGCCCAGCATCCGCAAGCGCCCGACGCATACTAGCCTCAGCTCCTCGCCCTTTGGGGTCCGGTGCCGACATATGATGAGCATCGGAACTCCCACCTACACCGCATAACTGCACTTCGGAAGGCTCGCGGGTCATTATGAATACCGCACCCGCCTCGCCTAAGTTTATCCCATCGCGGTTGGTACTAAACGGTAGTGCCACTCCCCCGCTCAGGGCCCCGAGCGAATGGAAGCCCTTGACTGTCATGCCACATAGTGTATCCACCCCTCCCACGACAACCGCATCGCAAAGCCCCAGCCCTAACAGCTGACGCGCACTGCGCAAAGCATTAGCACTGGATGAACAGGCTGTGGAGACTGTAATTTGTGGACCCGACAAGCCGAGATAGCGGGCTGTAAACTCAGTCAAGCTAGCTAATTGTTGCTGAGAGCGGTAATTGTAATTTCTGCCCACTCCGCACCGCAAGCTTTGCTCCCCATTGGCTATACCCGATGTAGAAGTGCCCATCACCACCGCGATTCGTTCAGCACCCAGCTTTCGGCGAAGCCGTGCCACAGGATCCTGTATTTGCTGCAAAACCGCCAGCGCTAATCGGTTATTGCGGCTATCAAACATGCCTAAACCGCTTGGCAATCTTGGCGGAAGCTTGGGAATCTCACCGATACGGCCGCAGTAGTTATCTAGCCAGGAGTTCCCTACGAGCATTCCTGACCTATCGCCTGAAAATAATCTCTCTGCGATCTCGTTTATTTCATTGCCCAGGACACAGGTAATACCTATATGGGTAAGAAAAGCCCTATTCATCACCACCTAAAAATTTTTAATCTTCAGCGTGTAGCCGATTAACTTCTGCTCAAGGTATACTTCTGCCTGCCAAATATCATCTGTGCTATATCGGACTTCAGTATACAAGTTATCATCAAGCAACAACTCCCGCAGACGTGAGCCCCCGGAACTTTTCTCCTGAATCCGCCAAGGTTCGGGCAAACTTTGTTGCAAAGCCTCCAGAGGCCAGTAAATCAACTGCATGTCCGCCAATAAGGCCTGTGGAGGTATTTGTGAGCCCGCATCAATATATTGTTGGGCCTGAACCTTATGCCCATCATATTCGATGTCCATCAAGCTGAAACCCTGTACTGTCAACAGTGACACACGAAATTCCTCTGACCCTATTAGCGAAACACCAATTAGATCCCAAAGTTCATCCCGATACTGTACAGTAACCTGCTGGTTTAATTGGCGACTGGCTCCCAACATTAAAGGTATTAATGGACGCGGTTGTTTCTGTACGACGAGCTGCTGCTGTGAGCTGCAGGCAGCAACCGCTAGTGTTATAAACCAAACTATCGCCCTGCCGAGCATATTTCCACCAATGTGTTCAATCTACGCTCCGCGGAGCTTACAAAGGGATTTCTTGTATCCCACGCATAGCCAGCCAAAATGGAGCAGATCATACGTTTAACATCTTGTCGTTCAGTCTGATAAAAAATCACATCTTGAAAACGCCCATCGTACCAAGCATTAACAAATGTCTTGAAAACATCCACGCCGTGCTTCAAGGGAATGGAAAATTCCTGTTGCCAATCCACTTCCACTCCTGACAACTGGCGATCAAGGCAATCTGCGGCCAGCTCAGCGGACTTCATCGCTATAGTCACGCCAGAGGAAAATACCGGATCGAGAAATTCGCCTGCATTTCCGAGCAATGCAAATCCCGGCCCCGACAGTGTGGAAACATCGCTGGCGTACCCAGAAATACGCTGTACCGCAGTATCGAATAACGCATCCCCAAGCATATGTGACAATTCTGGTGCCATATCCACCGCATTGCGTAGCATTTGCTCAGGCATGTCACCTAAAGCGGCAATCTTTTTACAGTCGCCAACTACACCGAGAGAGGCTCGGCCATTGGAAAAAGGAATTAACCAGTACCAGATGTCTCTTTCATAGGGGTGCACCGTGATGAGGATCTTATTTCGATCAAAATTTTTACTATCAATATTATCCTGCACATGAGTAAATACCGATTCACGCACTGGAAAGCTTGACGGTCGGTCCAGATTCATTAAACGCGGCAAAACGCGACCGAATCCGCTTGCGTCCAATACAAATCGACTAGTGAACAAGACTTTGTTGCCGCATTTTGTTTTCGCTAAAAGACGCGCACCTTCCGCACCAATTTCCACATCGCACACTGCATGCTCAAAATAGATATTGGCGCCCTGATTTAAGGCTTCTTCTGCCAGTATTTTGTCAAAACTAGCGCGCTCTACCTGAAAGGTGGTACCGGGACCAGAGGAAAACTTATCCCCAAAATCGAACGCTGTCCGCTTACCTGCCCACTCGAAAGCAGCACCATTTTTAAATTGAAAACCTGCAGCTTGTACAGGCTTTAGCATTTTGGCGTGAGCAAGAAACTCCATGCACTGAGGCAATAGACTTTCACCGATGGAAAAGCGGGGAAATTTTTGACTTTCAATTACATTTACACTCCAGCCCCGCTGTAGTAACAATGCACTGACCACAGCACCAGCAGGTCCAGCGCCAATCACCGTCACATCTGCTATCATTTCGCTCATTGATTGTCACTCTCAACTGCTTTCGAAAAAAATAACAGGACCAGTACCAAAGTTAGTATTATGCCCACCGCAAGGGTCCGTCCAAATTCAGTAATAGCCGGTGTGGCCGACAAACTTAGCAATCCAAATCCCAGCAAAGTTGTGACTCCGGCCATCCCTATGGCTAGCATTGTGTAATTGCGCTCAAGGCTCTTAGTCATTTGACTGAACACTGCGTAGTCTATGCCAATGCCAAATACCAATAATAGTGCCGCCACATGAAACAGGTTAATCGCCACACCACTAAGGACTATCAGCGCTAGCGTCGTCACAACTACGGCCACAGGCAAACTGACGATTCTGAGCGCACGTCGCATACCAATGCTAAGCGCCGTCAAGAGAAATACCAATATTATAACGAGGGGTATCAATCGTATTATCAGGTCGCGCTGCTGAGACATGACTGCAGCAACCTTTCGTGCCGGGTCAATTAGTACCACGCCAGTAATTGATTCCGGCAGTGCCTGATACCGCTTTAGACCATAAAGCTTGACGATCGAAGCACAATTATCTTCCTCACATCCCAACCATAACTCTTTATATTGCTCACCAGCGACACTAATCCAGTCCGATAAAGTTATAGTTTGGAACGGTTCCTGCAACGCAGCAGTCAACCTCTCGGCATCCGTCGCACTGTAACCTAGCTGGGTATAAAAGCCCCGCACTGTGGCACTTTTGTAGAAATTTTGATTCAGCACCCAATCTCCCTGCTGCACTCGCAGGGGAGGAAATCTCACGCTTAAAGCCCTAAAATTCTCCAGTATCCCCTCCGCCTTCAGCCCCTCCAACTCCCTAACCAATTTCCATTCACGCTCCAGCAGCTGTCGCCAGCCTTTGCCCTGAACAAGGAAATAAAAGGACTCAGGACGATCAGGGAATAGATCATCCAATTCAGTTTCATCTGCCACTAAAAACTCAGGGGGTTGATAGAATAACTGTAAGTCATCGCCGAACTCTATACTTGGAAAGGCTGCAACACCAATCGTCAATATCAGGGCAAGCAATAGTGGGTAATATGGCACTCTCAACTGAGGCATTTTTTCGGCAATCGTCAATTCTTTAGTATGCAGTTTCAAGAATGCAGGGAATAGTAGAATTACCGTGAGCCACGCACCAATCAATCCAGCTCCAACAAATACCCCAATTTGCCGAAGCAAAGGAAAGGGCGATAAGGCCAATACAAAAAAAGACAGGCAGCTGGAAACTAATCCGAGCAGCAACCCAGGTAACACATCGGCATCGCTGGCAACTCCAGGTCGCATACGATTACAGATATAATGGTACGCATAGTCTACTGCGAGGCCCGATACTGTAGTTCCAAAAACAAAAGCCAAAATGTGCATTTGCCCTAGGAGAGCGATAACTGCAGCAAGCCCACTTGTGATACCACAACCAATAGCGAATAAAGTCAATAACAATGGGCGTACAGACCGAAAAACCAGTAAAGAAAGGACACAGATTGAAACGATAGAAAGCATTCCAATCAAACGAATTTCTTGTTGTGCACTTGCGGCAGCATACTCAGTATGCAAGGGTGCCCCAACCGCAAGCAACCTTAAATCCCTCTTCTCCGCCCATGACTGTAGCTGCTCTCGCAACACCAAAAGTGGCGTTTGGATGTTACCACCAAGTTCAACAGCAGCAACCGTAGACTGCACAATACTGAAGGCACGATCCCCTTGAACTTGTACTGGAATACCATTATAAATCCGCGCACGCAGCTCCTGCTTACCGATAAAATAGTGGCGAAAGGTTCCAAACGGATCCTGCTCTAGATTCAGCCCGGCACTTTGAGGACTATACAGCAACGCCAATCGATTCTTTACCACCTGCTCCGGCTGCTTCTCTATCAGGTCGCGGTCGCGAAATGTCAATAGTTGCTGACGCAATGGAAATAGAAGCGACCACTCCTCCTCATAACCTGCATCGTCAAGCCAGCGATATTTTAGGCCGGTTATAGCTGCATTATCTCTAAGCCGAGCTACCAGCTTATTTGTTGCCTCTGCAAGCGCCTCTTCTCTCTTCCCGGTACCTATCAATACCCAAAAAACATTATTCTGCAGTTGACGGTTAGCCTGATTCTGCGCTGCAGCAACTTTAAGGAGTGCATCGGCCTCCTGTGTCAGCGTAAGAATACCAGTTTGCAACCAACCAGGTTGGTAGCGCATCGCAGCTATCGTTATAGTTATACAGACGATCACAAGCCAAATTAAAATGCGACATTTCATAATTTTTACTATTGTGCTTGCGCATCAGGAAATTCCGCCACCAAGAGTGGATCAGTCACATCTACACTATGCAGATCGTACAGTAGCATTTCGGTAACGGCACTGTTTGCCTCGATCAAACGGATCTTCTCAATCTTCCGATTTCCGGTGATTTCTATTTGCGTAATAATTTTATTAAACATTTCCGACTTGGGAAGCAACCTAAGCTGCCAGTATTTTTTGTTATTCTCCGTTGATATTTCAAACAACTTGTCCAGTTCAGAAAAATCACCACGCAAAATATGTAATAGGGGATATGCGATTTGTTTTGTTAGGGGATCATCACTAGCCTGCCGTCCGTCCAGAATCAAGTGAGACGGTATTGGTTCCTGCACCCGCCAACTAATCCCATACTTGTCCGATATGGCCAGAATGCCATTGGAAAGTAGCAGATGCGGCAGCTGCGGCAGGCTCTTTTTTTGTTCAAATTTCCCTATCATTTGCGATTTTATTTGTAAGCGATTTTCTATTTCTTGCAGTGCAGCTTTATCATTTACTTCAAAAGCGACCGATATATTTGGCATAGAACATAGTGCACAAACGCTCAAAAAGAGGCATAACTTGTGCATCAAGCAACTCCCAATTTATTCAACAGTATCGGTGGTGATGCGAAGAGCATCTCTCCCCTCAACATGTCTACAGCCACTTGTACCGTATAACCCTTAGTGAGATTCTGACCACTATCTCGATCTCGCACCAGATAATTTATCTTAAATCTGTTTTCATATTCGGCAACTTCGGCACGTACAATTATTCTCTGTTGAAAAGACAAAGGTTTGATGTATCTTATTCGCAAGTCAATGACAGGCCAGGCAAACCCTGAATCCCGCATTTGCGGGTAGTTATAATCCAGTTTATCCAGTAATGCACAGCGCGCAATTTCAAAATATTTGCTGTAGTGCCCATGCCAAGCCACTTCCATCATATCTACGTCATGAAATGGAATTTGTAATTCCACTTCAGCTATCCAGTTTTTCTGGCTACTTTTTGATATCGACATTTCTCTATTCATCGTAAAGTCGCCAATGACGACACTGAATCAGTCGAACAAAGTTACGTAGATCGCCTTCCAGCTCGCGATCCTCGTCAACCAGCGCGAAGCTATCGGCGACCTGTCTAATACTGGCAAGCATTGACGGAGACAGCCCTTCTTCCAACAAATCTCCATCTCTCCTTCGCAATTGTATTCCTTGCCAAGCCATCATCAATGCGGCCGCAGCAACTTGCTCAGTTAGCTGTAAAACCCGAATACAGTCTCGCGCCGCTATAGTGCCCATACTGACCTTGTCCTGATTATGGCACTCAGTAGAACGGGAAAATACACTCGCCGGCATGGTTTGTTTGAGCGCTTCCGCAGTCCAGGCACTTGCACCTATTTGCACCGCCTTAAAGCCGTGATTCAGTGGTCGACGCACACCCCTAACCCCAGATAAATTCGCAGGTAGGCCGTTGTTGAATTTTACATCCGTAAGTTGCGCGATTTGTCTATCGAGCAAGTCCGCCAGGTTGGCAACGGCATTTTTCAAGCTGTCCATGGCGAATGCGATGTGTCCACCATAGAAATGGCCACCGTGTAGTACCTGTTCACTGGTTGCATCTATTATTGGATTATCATTGGCGCTATTTAGCTCGGTTTCGATGAATTGACAAATCCATGGGAGTGAGTCCTGCAGTACACCAATGATATGTGGTGCACAGCGAAGGGAGTATCTATCTTGTAGCCGGTCACTTTGCCGCGGTGCTGCTCTGTCTACACTCAAGTCACTATGAATCCAGCTGGCAATAAGATTTTGTCCTGGATGTGGTTTGACGGCGAATAGTGCCGGATCAAAGTGGTAAACGTTGCCCTGTAGAGCGATACTCATCATTGCAGTTATACGGGCACTCAACTGACATAGGTATTCCGCGCGACAATAGGCGAGGCACGCAAGCCCGGTCATTGCGGCGGTACCATTCATGATCGCAAGCCCTTCTTTAGGGCGAAGCCTGAGTGGCGTAATCTTTAGCTCACCAAATATCGCCGCCGCATCACACCGTTCAGCCCGATACCAGACTTGGCGTTCACCTGATAGGACAGCCGCCACATAGGATAGTGGTGTTAGATCGCCACTTGCGCCTACAGAACCTTCCTGGGGAATGACCGGGATAATATCCTGCTGTAGCAGAAGTGATAGCTGTTGTAGCAATTCGTAGCGCACGCCTGAACTGCCCCTTGCGAGGCTCGCTAAGCGAGCCCCCACGATTGCGCGACTTTGCTCGATTGTGAATAACTCACCTAGGCCACAGCCATGGAAGGTGTACAAGTTACGTGGTAATTCTTCTATCAAATCACCTGGTATATCCACCGAGCAAGAGTCCCCATAACCGGTGGTTACACCATAGATAACGCCCTCCTGCTGCCACAACTGGTCGAGAAATTCTGCACCACGATTAATACGCTTAACAAAATTTTCGTCATCGGACAAACGGACATCTGCACGCCCCCGAGCAATATCATTTATCTGCGTGATCGTCAGAGCACTACCGTCAAAAACGACTGGAGTACGCTGTAATACAGCCGTATTCATTATTTTTGATTCCAGAATGGATAAAAGTTATACCATTGCAATGGTGCCAGCCGGCAATAATGTTCGAGCCGGCGAGCAAACTCCGCCGCCAATATATAAAGGTGTCCTTCTCTATTACCGCGCTTCATTTCCACTTGATCGCACAGTTTATCCATGTAGATGTCATAGCCAGTGGGACTACGCAGACAAAATAAGGTATAAACCGGACACTTTAGTAGCGCTGCCAAAATATAGGGCCCAAGTGGAAAATTGGCCGGACGCCCGAGAAAGTCTACCGTGCAGGTTCGGCCATGAGAATTAACTGGGGTACGATCACCAACAATCACTACCAGTTCACCACGCTCAACTGCAAGTGAAAGCTTCATCGCCAAAGTGGGGGTGACTTCCGTTACCTGAATCAGGCATAGCTGACTTTTCGGATTAAGCCTCTGCATCATTCGATTGAACTTTTTCGCATGTTTGGTATGCACCAGAACATTTACACGCACATCAGTCAAACTGCCCAGAGCACGGCATACTTCGAGATTCCCCAGATGCGAACCAATCAATACGCCACCCTTACCCCCTGCCACCACCTGATGCAGAAAATCCCGTTTTGGAAAATTGACACGATCAGCAGGAAACCCACTAAACCAGGCTTCGAGTTTATCTCGCGCACTATTGGCAAAGTTTAAAAAAACATTGAAACCTGTGCGCCAATTTGCCTGGATTCCAGCGTCGGGATAACGTGCGGTGTACAGCTGTAAATACTCCTGAATCGCCAAACGTCCAGCCCTATTTTTAAGATAGTAGCTGAATGCAACGGGATAAACTGCCGCCTTGAAAGCTATGGGCCCCAAACGATGATGCAGCCAGAATAGAAAGCGAATACCGAGAGAAAAGCCCTGCTCTCGATAGCGTGACCAATGTAGGCTAGTCACAGTTTAGGGCCCGATGTCAGTCGCCGCGGCAGCCTTACTAACATACCGAAAAAAAGGCGCGTGTGCATAGCGGAAATCAACAGATTGTCTCTTAGACCACGGAAATGGGAAACTCCATCAGCGGGGTAACTAACGTTTACTGGCACCTGTATTAATGGTTTTCCACGCCAGTACCAACGCACCAGAATTTCTGGGTCAAAGTCCATCCGATTTCCGTGGAACTCTTCGTTAATCATTGCAACTGCGCAGTTGAGCGGGTAACAACGTAATCCACACATTGAGTCCTTAATTTCCGTCGATAGGGAATTGATCCACACCCAGATGTGAGTCAAATAGCGTCCCAACAGACGAACCATCGGTACAGATCGATCATAGACGGGATAACCACAAATCAATGCATCGGGACGCATCTCACAATGGCGAAGAAATTGTGGTATATCGGCTGGATTGTGTTGGCCATCTGCATCCACCTGAATACCGTGGCTGAAGCCGAGTTCGTGGGCGGCCCGCAATCCGGTCTTAACCGCCGCTCCCTTTCCACCATTATCATCCCGCACTACCAGATGAACCCAGTCGGAATGCTCACGCGCTAAGTATTGCAGTACTAAGCTGCAAGCATCGTTACTGCCATCATTTACCAGGACACACGGCAATCCGAATTCTCGCAATGACGCAACGGTAGCGCCAATTGCACCTTCATGGTTATATACCGGGATTACAAAACATGGTTTAACCATTCTTAAAGCACAGTCGTCCACTACTGTATTCATAGGCCTCTCTATCAACGGCACGAAAACAGAATTTCAGTTTATTTTTTACCGGGTTATAGTTCATCTCCAGGGTCACCCTTTCACGCGGCATTAACAATCTCTTGAACTTAATCACTTCCATAGCTGAAAAACAGCCTAAGACACCAAACATTTCGCGACCATAATGTATCGCCCAATCAATTTGTACGACCCCAGGCACTACCGGGGTTCCCTCAAAATGACCTGGAAAGCACGCTAAGTTAGCGGGAATTCGCAAAGTTAGCTTTGCGTTACTCTCAGATAATTCTCGACTTTCAATTTGTGGCAACATTACAGTCGGCGTAGTATCGAACAGATGTATCAACTGTTCTTTTGTACTCTTCCCTTGCTGATCAACCGGTATTGCGCTGACGAAGCGCCAAAAACGTGGCAATGCCACACTATCTATATCCGGAGCAAGCTCAGCCTTTAGTTTGCGAACCACGGCTGCCTTGCCTATCCGTTGTAACTCGCCGGCGCCTGTCGTACTAAGCACTATCACCGCGGCCAGATATTCCCGCCTGCGCTTTATTGTGAGTGTACGAGCTTCTTGGATCCATTCACTTCGGCTTAGCAATGTATCTACCTGAGAGAGCGAAATCCTTTTCTCCGCAATTTTTACAATTCGATCCATTCGGCCCAGTAGGCGAAAACTACCATCTCTCTTCACGCTAACTCTGTCCTGACCGGAATAGGACATCTCTAACCAGGGCGAATTAACCTGTATCATTCCCTTGGAATCCGCCGAAACCTCGACGCCCTTGAGCGGCTGCCAAGGCTCAAATATGGACTGTTGCCGCCAAGCTATACCACCCGTTTCCGTACTACCATATATTTCTTGCGGTGCTACTCCGCTGAGCCGCTCAATCAGTTGAGCGTCCACCGCAGACAGGGGGCCTCCAGATGAAAAAATGGCTTTTAACGACCGGCTGGACTGCCAGGGCCAATCATCCATACAACGACTCAGCTGTGCCGGGCTGACAACCCATAGAACTGGTGTGGTTTGCTGCATCTCTCGTAACAACCCACCTATATCCATGTAAGTCTTGCTCGCAAATGGTCGACCACTGGATAGCGGCCACAGCACCTTGAACAACAAACCATAAATATGTTGGTGACTCACGGTTGCGAGTGTAATGGCCCCCTTGGCAACCATACCCCAATGCCTTTGGTGAGCCGCCACCTCTGTCATTAACTGGGCTAAGCTCTTATCTACACGCTGAGGCTCGCCACTACTACCAGAGGTGAATAGGCTTATTCCACCGTTGAATACACGCGGCAGGTCGGCCTTAAGAGAGCCCCCAATAGGGCTTTCATTTTCTCTTATATTCTCTAGATTAGAATTTTCTTTAGTTTTCCAGTCGCCTAGCCACAGGGCTACTGTGCCTATCTGTAAAGCTGTGCCACGTTTGTTATTTGCGGGAATAATCACTTGCGCATTGCAGGCCAACGCAGCGAACAACAATACACTGAATTCGTAACTGTCTTCGCTGTACAGTGCAACTTGACAACATTGGTCGCATGTAAGGCGCCCCCTCAGGAACCGTGTAGCCAACGCTAACTGATACTTGAATTCGGAGAAGGCCACGCTTCCGGTAGGAGAGTGACAAATCAGGTCGTTGTCGTTTCGATAACCGAATACAGATTCAAACAACATTCTCTTCAGCTTCCACCAAGCTCTGACTTGAGAATACTTCGTCGCACAAGCCATTCACCTGCCAGCAACAGCCCCATTAAGGCGTATGAGATCAAACCGTTGTACAACGCCCAGAGTTGCATATCCCCACGCAGAACGGTACCAGTAGCTACAACACCATTTGCAACAAAAAAAGCGCACCACACTTTGGTGACTCGACGCGTATATGCCACACCTCCAGCTGATAGCTCTGGTTGTCTAAGGCGCGCGAGTCGTTCAACAATTGTCTGAGGCTGTTGTAAGCTCCATGCAAATACCGCTAATAAAGCGACGTTGCATAGTACTGGGTACCACAGCAGGGCAGCTGCATCGTTGCGCAGCCAGGACATACTCACAACTATAGCCAGGGCAGCTGCTATCAACCTCGCGCCCACTTTGCCTCCCTCCCGGCTCAGCAGGAACCGTAAGGCTGCAATTATCAGCAAGAATCCCAGCAAGCTTTTAAGCGAAAAGTGCTGAATCCCCAGGTATACTGCCAGTGGATAGACTGCGATTATTAGCGCCAGCATTCTTTGCCCTAATTTGCTCACTACTCCGACATCACCTTTTGTATAGCCTGGACAACATCCCCAACGGTCCTCACATTTTTAAATTCTTCTGGTGCAATTTTCTTGCCGGTTAATTCTTTCAAACGCACGATAAGATCAATTGCGTCAATGCTATCGATATCCAAATCATCTGATAAATGCGCATCTATGGATACGTCATCTGCATTCACTTCAAACATTTCTACCAGAATATCCGTCAACTCCGGCAGAATTTCCTCTTTTTTATTCAACATCGTTGCTTTTCTCAATTGCGACTATCTAGGACAAACGCAGCCAGGTTGTTGACGCTAGCGAAATGGTTTTTCGTAGTTTCACTTTCAGCATCAATAGAAACACTATATTTTTTTTGTATGGCTAGCCCCAACTCTAGCGCATCTATGGAATCGAGCCCCAACCCTTCGCCGAAAAGCGCCTCATCGGCGTCTATTTCTTCAGGGGTAATATCTTCTAGATTCAACACTTCGATAATTAGATTTTTTAGCTCATCCACCAATTCGCTCACGCGGCACACCCCTCAGTAAAATGTTTTTTTAATCTCTTGGTTATATCTCGAGCCGCCAGGGGCGACTCGCTCATATTGCATGGTTGCAGCAATTCTTCGCTATCATTGAAACTGAACTGAAAATGGGGGCGGGACAGCGGAATACTGTACCAGGGTATATTTTTCATCAACATTGGTGGATTGCAGCGAATAGTTATCAACGTCGGCTTAATTTCTGCGCGGAGGGCGATATAGGCGGCGCCTCGCTGAAATATCAACGGCCTGCCGGGTACGGATCGCGTACCCTCTGGAAACAGCACCAGAGATTCGCCCCGCCGCAGTGACTTGGCAGCCATGTCGATTATGCGCTCCGGATCATCGTTAGGGATGTAATCAGCGGTAGTTACCGCACCGCGCATAAATGGATTTCTAAACAGGCTTGCCTTGACGATACAGTTAGCATTTGGAATCCGCGAAATCAGGAACACCACATCAATCAGGGACGGGTGGTTCGCAACCACCAACTGCCCCGGGCGCCGCAACTGTTTCTCGCCTTGAAAATTATACGTATAAATCCCGGTTAAGCGCATAAAGCCTATAAATGCGCGAAACGCATTGTGAATTAGCAGCCGCGCCTTGCGCTTACGCTGTTCTTTATCACGGTAGAGGAATTTCAACGGAGGAAATAGGATGAACCGCAATACTAAACCACCCAAACCAAACAAACTGAAGGCTGCTGCGGTCGCCACTAGACGCAACCAATAGCTGTCTCTGTGCGATGCAGGTATCTGCTTATTTTTCATGCACAATTAAATCCCAGCCTTGCCCCACCGGCAGGCGACCGGCACCATCAACGAGTGCCGCAATCAATGGCAACTGATATTCCGCCTCTTCAAAGGCCGAAACGACCTGTTTTGTACCACTTACCAGTGAGGCACGCAGCCCACTTGTATTTGTGCACATGTTGGACAGATGCAGCGCCGTCGCGCACATATACTTCGGGCTCCGCGCGCTACCCAAGTACATTTCCGGAAGCGACTCCTCGTAAAAGAGCAGTAGCAATTCTTGCTCACCCTCAGCCAGCACGCCCATTGCTTCTATTAAACCCACTTGCAGCGGGTAATTGCCACCGGCCAATGCCAACGCAGGCGACTGGATTCCGCAAAGTATGGAAAGCTGCCCAGCAATCGCATTGTGTACCGACAGTCCGAAGTCGGTGGGCGACAGCGCATCGTTAGCCGCCACATCGCTTAGAAGCGAATAAGTGCGAAGGGCCTCACCGTGCACAGAGCAACACAGCAGGGGAATATCCCGATTCCCAATCAAAGGATAGGCAACAGCGACGGCTGCCTTGGCCAATGGACTAAGCCTACGGCGCTGCATCATTGGTAAAAAGGATACGTCCGGCTTATCGGCGCCAGCTAGGACTAGGTCCATACGACGCCAGCGAAGCCAGTCCGACATATCCTCAATTCCCGGCGCCCAGGCTTGCCAAGCTGAAATAACGAAATCAATAGACACAGCTATTTACAGGATCCGGCCCGATACCCCTTGCTTTTATATAATCGCCTGCACTTCTTCCTTCTACACTGTCGGCATGGCCCGTAACAATCTGGCCACTTTGGGGCTCCTTGCACAGCGGTCGAAATGACCGCGTATAGTATACAAGCCGATCAATCCGCGCCAGCAAAATCTACCAATCATTGCATGAGTAGCTTTGGGCAGGCCTACATCGCGACAAGCCACACTTCTGTCAATAGTGTGTAACGACATATGATTCAAGTAATTCTCGTACGGACCAAACGCCAACTAATGACAAGCAATGTCACCAAATGCCAATATATCATTTGTATCCACCTCTTATCACCATGCTGATACTGCGAGCGGGGCTGGTTAGGCTTGGGGCGAGCGATATTTGCTACTCACTAAGCCAACCACTGCCAATCATCGGGTTCTTACCGGATCAAATTCTGAAACTTTATTTTATTGCCAAAAGATTTTTGAGTGTCAAATACCCTTTCCCTTATTCGGGCCACCATTGAACGATAAATACTTGCATTAGTAAGCTAACCAAGCTCATAACCGCTTAGCTTATTCAGCTTTTTAACTCTATGGCCAAAAGTATACTCAATTTCCGGAAAATGCTTAAAATAGCTTGCTCTTTAATTCGGAAATGGAACAGACGCGCCGGTCATCGGCGTATTAGATTGGGATGAAGTCACTAAGTGGAAAGGAGCCTTTGCTCTATTTGGTCTATTCCAATATCCAAAACTGGGAGGACGGCTGGCAAGCCCGAACCCATGAATGGCTTACCTCTCCAGAGCGCGCACGCCTAGACCAGTTTGGCAGCTCGGCCCGGCGCTGCCAGTTTCTCGCCGCACGCCTCCTGCTGCGTCAAAGCTTGGCAAACATTTTCTCCTGTGAACCGATAGATATTGAGTTAGACCCAATGGCACCGGTATGTGCGTACCATGTTACTGGTCGTAGGCTGGGCTTCGTTTCCATCAGCCATTCAGGGCCGTGGATTGCAGTCGCCATAGGGTCTCACCCAATCGGCGTAGACTGTGAGCGTACTGGTGGCAAACGTAAGTGGCGAAAAATCTGCAGACAATACTTTGCCCAGGAGGAGGCCGAATGGTTGCTGCGACTGCCCCGAGAAATAGCAGAAACTAAATTCCTGCAAAGCTGGACTGTAAAAGAGGCCCTGGCCAAATCTGCCGGCCTTGCCCTGGGTACCATTCTGGGGGAAGCTAAACTGATCAATGGTATGGCACACTGGCCAGCGCAGTTTAGCCAATACCGCGCCTGGTGCACGCAGGACTTCGAAGGACTACAGCTGAGTTTAGTGAGCAAGTGTAAAGCGCCAGCTTTCCGCCCTCATGGCCATTATATCCCCATGCCCTGTAACCCATTGGACGCAGCACCTATTCCCTTAGTCCCCCTGTCGGAATAAACCGTTGGAGGTGGACTTGAGTACGACGTTTAGCCCAATGCACCCTGAGTAAAGGCTACCCCGACAACTGCTGTTTAATAACGTTGTATGTCTTCTGTGGTCACACCCTGCTGGGTAGTTTTCCTAGCCGCTGCAATGCTGAGCGATACTGCTGGTGCAAGCCCTGCGCCGGCTATGGCGTAGTCCAAGCATCACCGTACAGTGTGACAATGGCCGGCGGCTCTCTGGTACTTGTCGGCGAAAACTATCTACATCGACCGATAAACTATCTTGATCTTGTAGACAAAGTCATACTGACGGTGTGAATCAGTGGGCTCTAAAGGCTGCAGCCACTGCCCGCGCAACTTCTTCATGGGCGCGATCTGCGCAGAAACTGCCATGGGCAGCCATCAAGTGGCAAAAGGGTAACGCCAGAAGCCGCTCGAAATCCTGATACAGACGCTGGGGGCAGCCGACGGGAGCCATGCGCATGCACCAGCCGGGGGCAATCTGCATACGGCGGCGAAAACCCGACAGCCGCAGTAGGTTGCGGCCGCACCAACTACAGCCGTACCAGTTCCGCCAGTATTGCAATGCATCGCAGGTCAGCAACAGACCACCGTGATCCGGCACCAGGAGGACAGCCTCGGGATATCGGCCGTGGCTGAATTCTACAAAGCGGCCACCCGGTACAGGGCAATCACCACCCTCGCGCAGAAGGCGGTCGGCGGGCGGCGCCGGATAGCGGTCGGAGTGGGCCTGGCACCAAAAGGTGAGATTGAAGCGATCGCGGTAATAGAGGTCATCGCAGCCGTGATAGTAGCCGAGCCGGATCGCGTGGCGAACCTGACCCAGGTCCGCGAGTTTTTCCTCCTGGGGCGATCTCAGCCGCACAGGATTGACCAAAATCAGTTCCCGGCCGCACCGGACAATGCCCATATTGCGGTTAATCAGCGTGGCGGGAGCCAGTTTGGTGGTGCCCGGGACACAGAAAAAGTCCGGCAGCAGCCGACGGATTTCACCGTGCGGTTGCGGCGGAGGATAATCGATCTGCATAGCCTTGCCGCATTACCTGGCACCTGCATCAGCTGTACTGCGCCCGGTTGCCGACACCGCGCGGAATCCGTAGCCTCTCACCGGCCCTGTGCTGGGGAACCAACACAGAGTGACGGCGCAGCGCCGCGATCACCTTGCTATCGCGGAGTAAATTTCCCACCGGAACTGCTGTATTCATCAATTGATCCGCCAATACCGTTGGCCGACGGGCCCATACGGAGATAGGTACTCAACCCCCGCCGCAGTTCGACATCCTCTACTGGGACCCATCAAGTGCTTCATTTCCCGCCTCTGCCGCCTGATCCCCCTCCGCCTCTTTGTCCCACCTCTGCAGCGCTGTGTCTATGTCGCGTTCCAGGGGCAGGCTGGGAAATTCTGGGCAGGGGGCATCCTTGTCCGGGTTGTGCCAGGCAGATAGTGGTGCGACGAACACCACGAGGGATTTGTGCAGGTTGTTCTGTCCGATACTGGCTTCAGTCCAGGTGGTTTGCCAGGCGTATTTACCGCGTACTGCGTAATCGCTTTCGTAGGATTTCAGGGTGAGAAAATAAGGGTAAACGCGGCCACCGCGACAGACGATTCGGCGCTCGGTCCTGATATTCGCCATTTGAGTGAACGGCTCGTAATACCAGTGAATATCGTAACCATAAGCAAAGCGCATTTTTCCCTTGTGCTCGACAAACGCGTAGGAGCGCCCCGTGCCGTCGGCATTGAGGCTCCAGACGTGACGCGCTTCGCCATCCCGGGAAATCAGCCAGGAGCCCACCCATTGGGCGGCCTCAAAACGCGATTCGGCCCGCCAGTTCTCGTCTCCAGCTTCGGCCACCACACTGGCCGGGAGTAGCGATACCAGCAGGACAACGATAAGGCGAGGCTGTATCACAGCGGGACTCCAACTGTGCGTGGCTCGTCCCTGAGGTCGTAGGTGTTTCGCGGGCTTCACCGGCTAGGTAGCCAGATTCGGGCATTCTCCGCCGGCTCTGGGGGTACTCCACTTGTGCAGACGGCGCTGGAAACTCAATATGCTGCCGTTGGCCTGCAACCAATTGCGGCCGTCTACAATGGCGAAGTTTAAGGTCGCGGCGCTCCAGCCGGTAAACGCCACGGCGACCACTCCGTCGCTGCAGCGCACCGAGGCCCCGGTGCGGACACTGACCCGGTCGCCATCGAGCCGCCAGTTGATGGCGAACCCGTGTGACAATTTACCGTTGGGGAGAAAGCCGTAGGCAAAACCCGAGCCATCCTCATTCAACTGCCATACCAGCTGCTGATCTCTCTCGCTCACCACCAGCCAGTTGCCGGCCCAGCTGCGCTGGTCGGGCTGCTGGGCCGCCGCCGCCAATGGCAGTAATAGAAACAACACCAGTATCGCGAGGTACACCCGCAACAGTGTCAGCAGCACCGATCTTGGCACCGGGCCACGGGTGAGGGTGTTGTCTGGCAGTGGCGCCTGGTGATCCGAGGGAAGAATTACCCTGGGGGGGGACGGGCAACGCAAAAACTTCATGCGCGACTCCGCTACTGCTACTACAAGTAGACGTTTGCGACTGGCAGCATCAGTGCCTGCGGCGCTGCCGGTTTTCCTGTCCGCCCGGGCCGGTTGATGCCAGCTACCGGACGGCATGAAAAATCGCAAATACGCGGTTTTTCACGTCCCATGTAGTTAAAGGCTAGTCGCTAAATCACACCTTGGCAGAGAAAGCGTTAAATAATTTATTTTGCCGCCATTGGCGCTATTTTATGCGGGCATTGGAATAGTTCTTGTCGGCACGCCAGATCCGGTACTTCAAATCAAACCCCGGTGGCAGGAACACCACCAGCGGTGTGCCGCTGGCGTAAGGCAGCATCAGGTTCTCCCCGCGCACGCGCACAAACCGGCGCCTTTTCGCGGTTTCTGGGCAGGCTTTGCGGTTAGACTTGGCCGGCTCCAGATCAGACAGGACGAAGTATGGGTAGCCCCAGCCCACCAGCACCTCGCGCCGGAGTTTTGCCTGGTAGCTGCGTGGATTGCAGTCGACCTGCTCGACCCTGCCCGGCATCAGCTCGACCATAAACCGGCTTTCATCCACCACTTTGGGTAGGGTGACCACATGACGCCTCTTGTCTTCAAAAGTGGAGGGAAAGACATTCAGGTCCACCGCCCGGACACCTGTGGAAAGGCCAACCAGCAGACAGAACAGCACAAATCGAAACACCATGGCAAACTCCGCTAGGGTCGTTTTCGCTGGATACTGTTTTCAGTCTAAACCCTGCTGCGACGACGCAGCGCCCACCACAGCAACAGCCCCAGCGAGAGTGCACCGGAAAACAGTAGCGCTGCAAGCCAATAACCCGGGGGTTGTGGTGCCACCACCTGTAGCCGGGTTTGTGCGCGCCCCAGAGTTTCCCGCAGCTGTTTAAACGCGGCGATCACTTCTGCACTGGGGGCATCGTCGAGGATCAGCTCCCTCAGCACCTGCCAACCAGACTCCAACTGGTTTGCGAGGGGCGGGTCCCGTTGCGTCAGGGTTGCGCGCAGGGGCAGGTAATCCTGGCGGTAGGCCAGTATCAAACGGCGGTAGGCGGTAACGGAGTCGCCGGCCCTATAGGTGGTTTCCGCCACCTGCAGCAGGCCTTCCGCCCGTGCCAGGGGATGCTGTAGGGCACTTGCCTGGCGCGGGTGACCGCGCCACCACAGCAGCGCTGAAGCCACTTCGTCCGGGAGTTCCACCGGGCGCACTGTGGCAAGACCCGGCAGTCCAGTCAGATTGGGGTAACGCCGGGCCATCTCTACCGGCGGCGGGGGTATATCCGCCACCGCCAGGTTTGCCACCGCCACCGCCAGTGCCCAGCGCTGGCGGCTGTCCAATCCATTACCAGCGGCAATGGCGGCATGGCTGGGAGTGACGGAAGGGTCGAGCTTATTGTAAAGATCGTAGAGACTGAAACTCCCCATGCGTGCCAGGTCGTTCAGAGGTGGTGCGGCTCCGCTTCCACGCCCCGCTTCACCGTGGCAACTGGCGCAATAAGTAGCGTACATAGGGGCGGCTTCGGCCGCCGCCGGCAGTGCTTCCACCGGTGAGCGGGGCAGCTGATAGAGTGACGCCAGGCGATCCGCAATGCCATTGGCCAGCCGGCGTACCTCTTCTCCCGGACGCATATTCGCCACCGCGATGTCCAGATTCAACAAACGGCTTTCCAGCGTGTCACGACCGGGCCGGTCCGGCAGCCTGCGCACCAGTTCCAGAGCCCCGGCGATATCGCGCCGTTGCCGGCGGTAAAGTGCTTCGTCCACCACCCGGCCGCCCTGCACCGCAGCGCCGTAGTCCACCGCGATATAGGAAAGCAAGTTGATGGCCTCCGCCGCCCGGGACTCCTGGCACTCCAGCGGGCCCGCCAGTAACAACAGGGCCAGGCACAATCCGGGCAGCTCCAGGGCGGCAAGGCGGTGGTGCTGACACAGGAAACACCACTGTAAGCGGGTTGATTTCATGGGCAAGCTGTAGGGCCGGACTTCTCCTTCAGGTTAGCAAGTCCGGAGGAATGGCGGCAGAAACCAAAAAGCCCCGCTTGAGCGGGGCTTTTTGGTTTCAGATCGGTGAAAACTGTGTTTTAGCCGCGGTCGGCACGCTCTTTGGCGATCAAATAGTCGGCTACCTGCAGCATCAGTTCCTGACCATTGCTCTTGCCCTTAAAACCCGGCAGGGAAGTACTGATACGGTACTTGCCGGCGACAACCACTTCCGGCGTGCCGGCCAACTGGTAGGCGCGCTGGTTGGCCATGCCCTGCTTGACCCTGCTGTTTACGGAGAAGGAATTCATCAGCTTGGCGGCCTTGGCGCCATCCGCGCCGTGGGAGTTGAACAGCTCCTCGATCGCCGCCAGGTCCGGATTCCAATCCCGGCCGTCGCGGGTTGCAAACATCTTGCGCTGATTGTTGATGGCGTTGAAGATAGGCTCGTGCATCTTGCCCAGTACCCCCATGGCGTCGGCCACGTAGTACATGCGCGCATGCACTTCCATCACCGGCTGCCAGATCGCCGGGATCTTGGTCAGCTTGATGTCCGCGGGCATATCCTTTATCCACTTGTTCAGGATCGGCTCAAAGTGGTAGCAGTGGCCACAGCCATACCAGAAGAGTTCGGTCACTTCGATCTTGCTGGTATCACGCTGGGGTACGGCCTGCGGCAGTACCTGGTAGTAGTCACCCACCTTGAACTCACCGCTGTCCTGAGCGCAGGCAACGAGGCTGAACAAAAGCGTGGCTACTGCGGCTAGCACTCTCATAAAATTCTCCTATTTATTAGCGTGGACCTGGGGGCTCCCCGGCATGTCAATAGACAGCACCGATTATTGAAGTTCCCGCGTTACCAAGCAAGAAGCAGACGGAAACAACCTGTCTGCTCCTGTGTTCACAATATCAGGGGGTCAGTCCGGCAATGTACTGGGACAAAGCCTTTATTTCAGCGTCGGACAGCTGCTTGGCCACACTCCTCATCACCCGGGTATCACCGTCATTGGCCCGGGTGCCAGTGCGAAACGCCTTCAGCTGGGCCTCTATGTAACCCGCGTATTGGCCGCCCAGGCGCGGATAACCGGCGGGTTCGTTGCCCAGGCCGGAGGGGGAGTGACACCCCATACAGGCGGGCACGCCGGTGGCCGGATTGCCCGCACGGTACAGGTCGCGGCCCAGGGCCAGGCCATCGACATTCTCGCCACTATTCAGCATCACCGAAATCGGCTGGGCGCCGGCAACCTGCAGCTGCTGGGAAGCAAAATAAGCCGCCATATCGCGGAGATCCTGTTCACTGGAGTTATCCAGCTGGCCGATCATTTGGGGAGCCGCCCGCGCGCCGGATTTGATATCCATTAACTGCTTGAACAGGTACTTTTCTCCCTGGCCGGCTATCTTGGGGAAGGCCGGCGCGATGCTGTTGCCATCGGTGCCGTGACAGGCGGCGCAGGTGGCAACCTTGGCTTGACCTGCATTGGGGTCCCCCTGTGCCGTGGCGGTCGCGACCCCGAGGGCGCCGGCCAGGCCCAGGACCAGGGCTACAGCGGTGTTATTAATAATGCTTTTCATACGTCGTCCCATAGCGCGCTGAATGCTGAAATATGGCGTTTACATCCTATCCGGACCGCCGCGGCGCCAGACGACAAAAGCCGGAGGCGACGCTCAAACCGCGGCATTATATACTTGCGCGCCAAGCGAGTGTACCTAATCTGCGGGCCGACCATGTCAGAACCGAAACCCGAAGCGATCCAGTTTCGCAATGTTGAATTTTTAACCAGTGCGCCGACACTGGCGGAGTGCCCACCCGATGAGGGCGCGGAGGTGGCCTTCGCAGGCCGCTCCAATGCGGGCAAGTCCAGCGCCATCAACGCCCTGACCGGAAGCAACAAACTGGCCCGCACCTCAAAAACCCCCGGGCGTACCCAGTTGATTAATTTCTTTCGCATCCGCGATAACCTGCGCCTGGTGGATCTGCCCGGCTACGGTTACGCAAAGGTGGCGCGCTCAATGAAGGACGAGTGGCAGCGACACTTGGCTTTCTACCTGGAACAGCGCCAGTGTCTGCGCGGCCTGATCCTGCTGATGGACATCCGCCATCCGCTGAAAGAATTCGATCTGCACATGATCACCTGGGCAGCCACTGCCGGGCTGCCGATACATCTCTTGTTGACCAAGGCGGACAAATTGAAGCAGGGCCCGGCCAACAACACCCGCTTCGCGGTTGAGAAGGCATTGAAGGAGAAGGGGTTGAATACCGGCGTTACCGTCCAGACTTTCTCTTCCACCAAGCGGACCGGGCTGGACAAGCTGGAGAGAAAGCTGGTCGACTGGCTCGCACCCCGGGAAACACAGGCTCAGCGGGACAGCTAACCCCTTAGCTGGCTGTTGAAAAAGTATATATCAACAGCCAGCTCTCCCGAACAGCGATATTCGGGCCGCAAATCAAGCGTGTAACTGCTTGAATAGTGCGGGATCATTGCGCGGTAATCACTACTTTTGCACACCCCGGCGAGGCAGCAGGGAGCGCAGCAACAGCCGTTGTAACTGCTGGCGCGCACCCGACGTTTCGCAGTGCAGCTCCTCAGCGCATAGGTGGCGCTGGGCCAATAGCGCGGTCAGTGTGTCCTCGCGAATGGCGACCGTCAGCAGGGGCGAAGAGTCTCTGCGCATGGCACCGGCCATCCTATCAATGCAGGTGGGTATCGCCGGCAACGGGGAAAGGTTCGCTGCCCGCCCCGGGACCCTGCACCGACCGGGGGCGATCCTCGGGGTAGAGGACGCTGATGCAGTCAGCGGTAACCCGTTGTTTGCAGCCATCCCGCAACTGGCGCGCAAGGAGCGAACTGGCACCCGCGCGAATATAGTTGCATAGTTTTTCATCACCCAACTCCCGGTAGGCTGCCATTAAGCAGAGGGCATTTTCACTAAAGCGCGTCGCCGACACTGCATAGCTGGGCCACTGCTTGGTCAGCAAAAATCCCGCCAGGTCGAAAGCGGACCCCAGGTAGGGGATTGCATCCGCACCATTGCCCTCCTCGGACAAGATCTTGCCCCTCTCCATCCAATCGAGCCATGTCTTTTCGGCACGGCCTTTGTCGGCAATCAACCACTGGCTGTGATTTGCACACAGGTAACGTAGATTCACGGCGACCTCCTTTGCTTCCACATAGTTAAATATAATAATAATGATTATCATTTGCAATAGTGGCGCAATCATTTTACAAAGACTTCTGAAGGCTTAGGGCAATGCAAAAAAAAGCCGGCAGATGGGAGCTGCCGGCCAGGGGTCAGTGCCCTTGGGGATGGGCACCTAAGCAGGTGTACCCAGGGGGAGGGTACATCTGTTGGGTTCTCACACGTACATTCTCTATTCCACTGGGTCTAAGGTAAGCTGCTACCGGTGGATTTCCCAATGCGGCTACTGCACTAGCGGTCGCACCGGATTCAAACAATCTGCTGAGCATTGTATTGCTTTTTCCCCGCAATACAGGCAAAGCATTTCTATCGCTTCGATTGTCTGGGTCTATCAACCCCATCGCCAAACAAAAAAAAGCCCCGACACAGCGGAGGGTTCGGGGCGAGGGGAAGATAACTTCCAGTTTGGGGTTGGGTGATCAACGATCTGTAACCTTAGAGAGGCAATGAAAGGACCGGTTCCCACCCGCTGAGTAAAGAAGAGTAAATGCCAATCATGCACAAAATGTCTCTAAAGCCTTTTCAGACTAACTGAGCTTGCCCTGCTGTCCTTTCAAGGGCTCAACTCGGCGGCGGGACCACCGCGATGCAGTCGGCCAATAGCCTCAGCGATCAAAGGTGCACAATCGATGACTGTCAGGGAGGAAGTCTGTGTGGACTGCGGCAGCGAATTGGTCACTACCAATCCCCGCAGGGGCAGGGCGGACAGCCGGGCCAGGGCGTTGTCACAGAATTGGCCGTGACTGGCGAAAGCGTAAACCTCACTGGCCCCGGCCTGACCCAGGGCTTCAGCAGCACGGATCATGGTACCGCCACCGGCAATCAGGTCGTCCACGATCAGTACCGTCGCGCCTTGTACCTCACCGACCAGAGTGCCACCGGTGAGCTGACCGTTGCTGCGGTACTTTTCCACAAAGGCGTGCCCCAGCGGTCGCCGCAGCCTTTCCGCCAGCGCCAGGCGAAAGGCTTCGGCGCGTTTGACTCCACCAATATCCGGCGAAGCCACCACCAACGGGGCCTGGATTGACGCCAGCTGGCTGGCGGTAAAATCTACAAAGAATGACCGTGCCTGCAGGTGCAGGGTACGACATCGAAATGCGTTTTCGAATGCGGCCAGATTGTGCGCATCCAGCGTGATCACGCAATCGGTGCCGACGGCTTGGAACAAATCGGCCAGATAGCGGCTCGACAGGGGGTCCCGCGCTTTGGTACGGCGGTCTTTGCGTCCATAACAGAGATAGGGAATCACCGCGGTCACCCGTGTGGCGCCCGCGTCCCTGAGAGTGGCGATAAAAAACAGCAGTTTTACCAGTTTGTCATGGACACTGCTGTCAGCGCCGCTGTGCAGGGACTGAATCAGGTAGACATCCGCACCCTCCACATCGTCCAGTGGGCGCAGCTTATGCTCCCCATCCTCGAAGCTGCGCTCCTCATGGGGGACCAGCGGCTCCCGCAACTGCACGGCCACCCGGTGCGCGAAGGCGGCGCCTTCGGTCAGACTAAACAGCTTCAGACGCATCACCGGAAAGTCATCCCCGGGCTCGGAGCAGGATCGAGGGTGATAATCTGATCGACGACAGTTGACGCTTCACACAGGTGATTGTCGCTTGTGCTGTGGCCCACGGGCCCGCAGGCCCGCGATGCTACTCGCCCGGTCACGGCGAAGCCCCCGAAAGCTGCCGGGCTGTTTCCATCATCGCGATAACCTGCTCGTCCGTAAGTTGGGAAAAGTCCCTGTACCAGGCGCCGATGGCCCAAAACGCTTCCGGGTAGCGCAGGCAAATAAAACGGTCCACCAGCGGTTCGAAACGATGCACGATCGATGGTGGCGCCACTGGTACGGCGAGTAACAAAGTGGCTGGCTTTTGCCCGCGGACGGCGCGTGCCGCGGCCTCCATGGTGGCGCCCGTAGCGATACCGTCATCCACCAGAATGACGCAACGGTCCCGGAGTTGGGGCCAGGGGCGGTCGCCCCGGTAGCGGGTGGCGCGCCTCACCAGCTCTCTCTGTTCCGCACGGGTCCTCTGTTCCAGGGCCTCATTGTCGACGCCACAGCTGGCGACCACATCTTCGTTGATGACCCGGGACTCACCGGTGATGGCACCCATCGCCAGTTCCTCGTGCCCCGGCACCCCCAATTTGCGCACCAGCATCAGGTCCAGGGGTGCCCGCAGCGCCCGCGCCAACTCCAGGCCCAGGGGCACTCCGCCCCGGGGCAGGGCCAGGACAATCACATCACTGCGGCCGGCGTATTCGCTCAGACGTTCCGCCAGCAGGCGCCCGGCCTCCTCGCGGTTCTCGAAGGGCGTGGTCACAGCCCGTTCCCCGCTCACATCGTCGGTTGCTCAATAAAATTAGACTAGCAAACACTGACCGCTGATTGATTGTGCAAGGAGCAGCTCCGCCGGCAAAAGGGTAATGCCCGGCCCGCTGTCATTAAACCGGCAATTTAGTGGGTTGCGGAATCGCGACGGCGGCCGGCGCATAAAAAAAGCCCCGGACTTGGGGGGGGTCCGGGGCTAACATCTGACTTCCTTGGGGGATGATGACGCATTCCAACGATCTCGTGTGATTAGAGCGGCCATTGCCACCCAGGTTCCCCAGTGAGGGTTAAAAAATGTAAATTCCCGTTAATTGGCGCCTTATTTCTCCTCCATCACCCCGAGTGTCTGGGATCCGGCTGGTGTAGCAAAGCTCTAGCTGGCTGTTGAAATTCGAAGAATTTCGACGCCCCGCTACCGGAATATCGATTTTCCGGCAAAATCAACGACGCCTAACTCGTTGATTTTGGGAGAAGAGTGAAAATCACATTTTTCGCTTTTCGCGCTTTGAAACAGGCAGCATGCCCTTTTCAACAACCTGCTAGTGGGCCTGATCCCAGTTTGCCCCCTGGCCCACATCGACAATCAGGGGGACACGCAATTCCGCCGCACCCTGCATCAACTCGGAGATACCTTTGTGGACCCGATCCACCTCGGTTTCCACGACCTCCAACACCAGCTCATCGTGCACCTGCATGATCAATTTGCTGGCCAGTTGCTGCTCCGCCAGCCACGCCTCCACCCGGATCATGGCCCGCTTGATGATGTCCGCTGCCGAGCCCTGCATGGGCGCATTGATAGCGGTGCGCTCTGCAGCCTGGCGCTGTGCGCCGTTGCGGGCGTTGATCTCCGGCAGGTACAGGCGGCGGCCGAACAGGGTTTCCACATAGCCTTTCTCCGCCGCGTGCCTGCGCGTATTCTCCATGTAGGCCCGGACCCCGAGGTAGCGCGCGAAGTAACGGTCGATATAGGTCTGGGCATCCGCGCGGGGAATTCCCAACTGTTTGGCGAGGCCAAATGCCGACATACCGTAGATAAGGCCAAAGTTGATGGCCTTGGCGCGGCGGCGCTGCTCGCCACTGACTTCCTCCGTCGACACTTCGAAAACCTCCGCAGCGGTGGCGCGGTGAATATCCTCGCCACGGGCAAAGGCCTCCACCAGACCGCTGTCTCCGGACAGGTGGGCCATGATGCGCAGCTCAATCTGTGAGTAGTCCGCGGCGATAATCACGCTGCCGCCATCAATGCGTGGATCGGCCACGAAAGCCTGGCGAATACGGCGCCCCTCCTCGCTGCGGATGGGAATATTCTGCAGATTGGGGTCGCTGGAAGAGAGCCTCCCGGTGGCGGCCACCGCCTGGTGGTAGGAGGTGTGCACCCGTCCGGTGGAGGGGTCGATCATCTGTGGCAGCTTATCGGTATAAGTGTTTTTCAGCTTCGCCAGTCCGCGGTACTTCATGATCAGCGCCGGCAACTCGTGGCTGTGGGCCAGCTCCTGCAACACCGGCTCCGCGGTGGAGGGCGCCCCCTTGGGGGTTTTCTTGATCACCGGAATCCCCAGCTTGTCGAAAAGTATCGCCCCCAGCTGCTTGGTGGAGCCCAGGTTGAACTCCTCGCCGGCGACTGCAAATGCCTGCTGCTCCGCCTCGCGCATTTTCTTCTCTAACTCGATACTCTGTTGGGCCAGCATTCCGGCATCGATATAAGCACCGTTGCGCTCCATATGGGCGAGTACCGGCAACAGTGGCATTTCGATCTCATTCAGTACCTTCTCAAGCGACGACTCCAGTGCCAGGCGACGGCTCAGCTCACCGTGCAGACGCAGAGTAATATCGGCATCCTCGGCGGCATAGGGACCCGCCCTCTCCAGCTCAATCTGGTTGAAGGTAAGCTGCTTGGCGCCCTTGCCGGCGATATCCTCAAAGTGCACCGTGTGCTCGCCCAGGTATTTAAGTGCCAGACTGTCCATATCGTGGCGGCTGGCGGTGCTGTCCAGCACATAGGACTCCAACATGGTATCGCGGCTGATGCCGCGCAAGTGAATTCCGTAATTGGCCAGAATATGGCTGTCATATTTCAGGTTCTGACCCACCTTTTTCTGCGTCGGGTCTTCCAGCAGCGGCTTTAGCTTTTCCAGCACCTGGTCAAAAGGCAACTGCTCCGGTGCCCCTATGTAGTCGTGCGCCAGTGGCACATAGGCGGCCTCTCCCGGCTGTACGGCAAAGGACACCCCAACCAGCCTGGCCTGCATGTAGTTGAGGCTGGTGGTTTCGGTATCGAACGCAAAAATGGACGCATCGCGAAGCCTTCCCAGCCAGTGATCGAACTCCGCCATATCGGTCACTATCTGGTAATCCCGCTCCGCCGCTTCCTGCATGGCCTGTTGCGCACCCTCACCACCGCTCAGCTCATCCAGCCAGCCGCGAAACTCCATCGCTGTAAACAGCTCAATTAATTTTTCCCTATCCGGGGTTTCATTGTGCAGCTCCTGCGGCTTATAGGGCATGTCCACATCGGTCTTGATGGTGGCGAGCTGATAGGAAAGCTCTGCCACCTCGCGGTGCTCCGCCATTTTTTTTGCCAGTGTCTTGCTACCGCGAAACCCCAGTGGCGCTATGGCGTCGAGGTCGGCGTAGATATTCGTGAGGCCACCCAGGTTCTGCAACAGCGCCAGCGCGGTTTTTTCGCCGACCCCGGGAACGCCGGGAATATTGTCGGACTTGTCGCCCATCAGGGCTAAGAAGTCGATGATAAGCTCGGGCCCAATACCGTACTTATCCCTCACCCCCCCTTCGTCCAGCTCGGTATTGGACATGGTATTCACCAGGGTTATCCCCGGGCGCACCAGTTGCGCCATGTCCTTATCGCCGGTGGAAATAATTACCTCTGTGCCCTGCTCCTGCGCCTCCAGGGCCAGGGTGCCAATAACGTCATCCGCCTCCACCCCGTCAATGATCAACAGCGGCAGCCCCATGGCATCGACGATGTCGTGAATCGGCTGGATCTGCTCGCGCAGGTCATCCGGCATGGGAGGCCGGTGAGACTTGTAGTCCGCGAACAGTGCGTCGCGAAAGGTTTTGCCCTTGGCATCGAACACCACCGTGACCGTGCTGTCAGGGTGCTCCTTGAGGTGGCGGCGCAGCATGCTGATTACGCCGCGTACCGCGCCGGTGGGCTGGCCGCTGCTGGTGGTCAACGGCGGCAGCGCATGAAAGGCGCGATACAGGTAAGAGGAGCCATCCACAAGGATCAGGGGAGCGGCAGGAGCTTGTTTGTTACGCATAATCTTCCGGAAATCTAGCAGTGAGTGGTGGGTCATCGACATAGCACAACAGGATACCCGCGTTGGTTTTTTTTCGCTTGTATCGATACTCGATTACGCGCACTGACCACCGCATCCTCCCGCGATACCAGCGGCATTTACAACCCTGGTTCCAGGGCCATAGCGCGCCGCGGGCAGTCCACTGCAGCGCCCCTGCGCCTGTGGCCACCCCCATAACGGAAATCCGGCTCCCCCTCCCACGTCCGCTTCGGTTGGGCTGCTATACCTATGCATATTGGTCAAAGTTCATGCAAGGAATATTGCTATGTCGAGAGTCGTTTTTTCCGCTTTGTTACTGTTGTTCACCATCGGTTCAACTCCCCTTCTGGCAGATGCAGCAGGCCAGCAGGTACAGCAAGCCGGACCGATGGAGTATCTGGAAGTTTTCGGCACCCCGGAACCCAGTGATGACGAGGAAAAAGCTCGACAGGTCCGCGACCAGAGGCGACAGCTGCCGCAACAGCATCGGCGGGAGCAATTGCGCCGCTTGCGGGAGACTCAGGTAAAACCCATCGAACAGTTGCGCCAGCAGCTTAAACGGACCCGCGGCCGCACGGAAACGGAAGAGGAACACTAGCGCGCAGCGAGGGGAAATTGTCGGCGGGGTTCCCGCCGGTGAATTGCGCCGGCTCTACCGTTGCGCGGATGTCTCTGCCAGGCACCCGCGCGCATCGGTGAGCAGCTGCCGGACCAGGGCTCCGTAATCGGCTTCCCGGGGCAGGTCGCTGCCCAGCAGATCCAGTGCCCCATAGCGCAGCCCCAGGCTAGCGGCCGTCTGCCGGTCCCGGTCGTTGGCCGGCGCCTTACCGAACAGGCAACCATCCCCCAATCCCTGCAGCTCCAGCAGTGTACGGGCGCCGCGCTTTGTATGGCTGCTGTCACTCAGGGCCCGGGTGCGAACGCCGGCGGGACCGAAGAAATGCCCGTAAGCGTCGTGGGTCACCACTATCGGTACTTCGCGATAAGCCCACAATGCGCGGTTCAAAACCTTTTGTGCGTTGGCCATGCGACGGGAAAAATCCCGGGCACGCTGGCGGTAACCCTCCACTCCGGCCGGGTCCAGCTCTCCCAGGCGGTCTGCGATATGGGCGCCGATCACCGCCGCATTGAGCGGTCGCAGCCACAGGTGGGGATCCCCGGCAGAGGCGCCCGCGGTCTCATAACCTCCGGCATCCAGCAGCGCCAGCTGTCGCTGCCGCGGCAGCGATGCCAGCTGGCGCGCCAGCACCCCCTCCAGCTCCGGTCCCATCCAGACCACCAGGCGGGCGTTTTCCAGGGTTGCCCGCTGGGATGCACTGGGCGCGTAGCGATGAGGGTCGTCACCGGTCATCAGAGTGCGCACCGGTATGTCCGGCCCGACGATTTCGCGCGCGATCAGTGCCAGTGGGCGCATACTCACTACGATTTCCGTGGCAGCCGGTGGGGCTTCTTTACTGCAGGCCGCAACCGCAGCCAGGACGAACAGGAACAACAGGCGCATCACAACCATCATCTGACTCGTGGGGGGCGACGGGAATGGGATATAATCACACTCGGCCTCCCCCCGCCAGCCTTGTAATTTCCTCCACACAACGCCGGAGCTTCGCCCTGAGCCAGTCCCCAGCCCTTATCACCGCCGACCACCTGGGTCTGAAAGTGGCCGGCCGGCAACTGTTGCGGGATATTTCCCTGCAGGTTCGCGCCGGTGAAATCACAACGGTGATCGGCCCTAATGGCGCCGGTAAAACCAGCTTACTGCGGCTGCTACTGGGTCTGACGCCGCCGACCCAGGGTAGGGTGTGGCGACAGCCGGGGCTGGTATTGGGCTATATGCCCCAGCGACTGCACATAGATGCCTCCATGCCCATGTCTGTGCTGCGGTTTTTGCAACTGGGCCAGCCGCGCCTGAGTTCGGCGGAGGCAGTGGCGTCCCTACAGAGAGTGCGCGCGGAACAACTGCTGGAATCCAGCCTGGCGCAACTCTCCGGCGGCGAGATACAGCGGGTACTGCTGGCCCGTGCCGCATCCCGTAAACCCGGATTGCTGGTCCTGGATGAACCGACCCAGGGCGTGGATCTCGGCGGCCAGGCCGAGGTTTACCAACTGATCGCGGCGCTGCGCGACCAGTTGGGCTGTGGCGTCCTATTGGTATCCCACGACCTCCACCTGGTGATGGCGGCCACCGACAGGGTACTGTGCATCAACCAGCACATCTGTTGCCAGGGACTGCCGGACCAGGTCAGCCGCGACCCCGCCTATCTGGCGCTGTTCGGCGACAAGGTGGTGCCCTATACCCATCGCCACAACCATCAGCACGATATCAGTGGCGACATAGTCTCCTGTGATCATCAACACCATTCCAGCGAACCCACAGGGAAGGAAACCTGAGTGGCCGAATTCGTCGTTTTGCTGCAAAGCCGCTTCATATGGCTCGCGCTCGCCGCCGGCCTGTTGGTGGCAGTGGCCAGCGGCCCCCTGGGCTGCTTTGCGGTGTGGCGCCGTATGGCCTACTTTGGCGACACCCTGGCCCACTCTGCACTGCTGGGCGTGACGCTGGGCTTCCTGCTGCAGATACAGCCCACCCTGGCGGTCGGTGCCACCTGCTGTCTACTGGCGCTGTTGCTGGTATCTCTGCAGCGGCGTCAACAGCTGTCTGTGGATACCCTGCTGGGCATCCTGTCGCACTCCATGCTGGCATTGGGCATAGTGACCGTGAGCCTGGTTGGCATCCAGGTTGACCTGCTGTCGCTGCTGCTCGGCGACCTGCTCGCGGTAAGTACGCGGGACCTGCTGCTGATGGGTGTAGCGGTAATCGTCATCGGCAGTCTGTTGTATTTTCTGTGGGAGCAGTTGCTGGCCTTCACCCTGCATGAGGAACTGGCGGCGGTAGAGGGGGTACCGGTGGAAAGAGTCCGCCTGGCGCTGATGCTCATGCTGGCACTGCTGATCGCTATCGCAATGAAAGTGGTGGGCGTCCTGTTGATTACCGCACTGCTGATTATCCCCGCGGCAGGCGCGCGCAGGTTTTCCAACTCCCCCGAGCGCATGGCGCTACTGGCCTCGGCGATCGGCTGTTGCGCCGTGGTCCTGGGCCTGCTGGCATCAGCCCTGTGGGACACCCCGGCAGGCCCCTCCATAGTACTGGCGGCGGGCATACTGTTCCTGACCAGCCTGCTGCGCGCGCGCGCCGCTTGAGCGGCCCTGCCACTCTCCCCCGGTTCGTTGAATGTCGCCCTAACTCTCCCCGGAAGGGAGCGCAAGGGCTAAGCTTGTGCTAATGCAAATCTGGCACCTGGGGCGCCGGCAGCAAGCAGTAGACAGGGAGCGGTATTCAGATGGGCAAGTTCACACAAATATGGCTGGCAGTGCCGGCCGCACTGATGGCTGGCTGTTTGGGGGTGGGTACGGAGCAGCCACAGATCACCCAGCATGCAGGCAGCTCCACCTCCGTCTGCAGCGACAAGTGGCAACTCAAGCGCCTGCGGGTAAACGGGGAAACCGTCGAGGTTGAGGACAGCTCCCGCTACACCTTTGTCTGCAACCCGGCGGGGGATGTAGTGGGTAAAAGCGGTATCAATACCTTTCGCGGCTCAGTCAAGATTACCGACAACGGCCAGATGATCTGGGACACATCCAGTTTTGCCTCCACCAAGATGAGCGGGCCCGATTATCTGATGCAGCAGGAGAATGCCTACCTGGGCGCCCTCGCCGGCACCCGCCAGGCGCTCACCAAGTCCGGCGGCAACCGCCTGATTCTGCGCAACCCCTCCGGCGACATCTATATCGAATATGTCAGGGTAAATCCTTGATATAGACCGCAGACGGGCGGCGGTTTTTGCGTTTTAATAGCATAAAAAAGAGGTCCGCGCCGTGGAAGCATTTCGCACTCTGTCGCCAGTGCACCTGTTGCTGTGGATAACGCTCAGCGCGATACTGCTGGGCGGCTGCGGAAAATTGCAGAAATCCGAGCAAGCGGACAGCAGCCGGCAATCCTATATCTGCGAGCACCAGTGGCTGTTGCAAAGCCTCTCCGTGGACGGCCGGCAGCACCGCTACCGCATGTTGTGGCAGAAAGTCTGGCGCGACCGCCCCTACCTTACCTGTGACAAACTCGGCCATGTGCGCGGCAGCGCTGGCGCCAACCCCTACACGGCCCGCTTTTCCCTGTCCCAAAACGGCGATTTTTCCTGGCAGGAGGCCCCGAAAATTCTGCGTATGGGCGATGTCGAGGACAGCGACGCACTGGAAGAGGATTTTCTCGAGGCTTTATCGCGCAGCGGCAGTTTGGTGGTCTCGGAGAATACACTGATTCTGCAGGATAAAAGCGGTTCCTCGCGGCTCGTGTTCCGCCGCGCCGATGAAGTTGGCAACTAGGGCCACATGGTCCCGCGAAAAAAGGCGGCCCCAGGGCCGCCATCACTCTAAGTCGAGAAATCCCACAGAGAGAAGGTCAACAATGTCCCGACAGCCGCTCGAAATTCACCCATGCGGCGGGCGGGGACATCGTTGCGAATTTATTTTAGTTGCCGCTTGTGACAATCAAATGACCGGATTAAAAAGGGCGCCGCTGGTGCCGTTCGAGATTTTCCTGCCTTTTGCGCTCGCTCTTGCGCAGTAAAACGTAGGTGGCACCCATACCACCATGCTGTTTTTGCGCACTGTGGAAGGCCAACACTTCTGCAAGTTGCGGCAGCCAACTGTTGACACAGCTTTTAAGCAGGGCCGGCTGCTTCCGCCCCGCGCCCTTGCCGTGGGTAATCAAGGCACAGCGCACGTCGGCCTCGACGCAATCGCGCACAAATTCAAACAGTGCGCGGCGAGCCATTTCCACCGTGTGGCGATGCAGATCCAAACGCGCATCCACCCGGTACCTGCCCAGGCGCAAGTTGCGGTAAACCCCGTTCTGCACCCCATCGCGCTTGAACTCGATTGGATCCCAGGGGGCCACCGACTCCAGGTACTCCCCATCCCCCGCCAGCGGATTCAGCTCACTGGACTGCTCCCGGGTGGCGGACTGGCGCCGCGCACTCTGATTAAGCACAACATGGGCCCGCTCGGTTTGCAGGGTCACCCTGCGCTCTTTCTGCAGCGGCTTGACGTCACCCAGTTGCCCCAGGGCACGGCGGAAAATATCGCTGTCGCTTGTCACCGTCCTGTCTCTCCAGTGGCAGCAGAGCTAACTCGGTTATTGTGAACAGGCCCTAGCAGGTTGTTGAAAAAGGCATCCTGCCTGTTTCAAAACACGAAAAGCGAAAAATGTGATTTTCACTTTTCTTACAAATCAACGACTTAGACGTCGCCGATTTTGCCGGAACATCTATGTTCCGGTAGCAGGCTGTTGAAATTCGAAGAATTTCAACAGCCTGCTAGTCCAGAAACAGGTCCACAGCCAGTTGGTCGGCCATGTCCGGATTGTGCGCATACTCCACAAAGTTGGTCACTCCGCGCTCCCGCAGCAGTTCCTCGTCGATCAGCTGCTGGCCGCTGAGCACACCCTTCTCGGTGCACAGGATTTCGTAAGCTGCATCCGCCATGATGACCGGCTTGCGGCTCTGCTCGAACATCTCCCGACTGCCCACCGCGAATTCAATCGCCGCGGTTGCCACCAGGGTTCGCGGCCAGAGTGTGGCGACACTGATTCCCGTATCGCGCAACTCCTCGGCCAGACCCAGGCTAAGAATCGTCATGCCGAACTTGGAAAGAGCGTAGGGCGCACAGGGCCCCAACCACTTGGGCTGCAGATTCAGGGGCGGCGACAGACTCAGAATATGGCCGTTGGTGGACTTTTTAATATAGGGAATCGCCAGATGGGCGGTGAGGTACACGGCGCGGCTGTTGATGCTCTGCATCAGATCATAGCGCTTCGGGGGTGTGGACTCGACGTTGGTGAGATTGATGGCGCCGGCATTGTTGATCACCGCATCGATACCACCGAACCTGTCCGCCGCAGTGGCCAGTGCATCCGCCACCTGCGCCTCTTCACGCACATCCACCTGCAGCGGCAGTGCCTGGCCACCGGCAGCTTCCACTTCCTCCGCAACCGAGAAGATGGTCCCGGGCAGTTTGGGGTGGGGCTGGGCGGATTTCGCCGCAATGACGATGTTGGCCCCATCGGCGGCACATTTGAGCGCAATCGCCCGACCGATGCCGCGGCTGGCGCCGGTGATAAACACTGTCCTGCCGCGCAGGGCTCCGGTATTTTCACTCAGGGTAATCGGCTCTTCGCCCATGTTCACTCTCCAGGGTGGTCCCGGTATTGGTCAATGTGGGTCAGCGGCCGGCAGGGTCACAACCGCAGGGGTATAGGTGTCCCTGAAGGCCTGCGGCATACGGCGCGGTCTGCCGCTGGATAATTCAATGCATACCATTTGCCACTGCGCCCGCAGGATAAGTGCGCCGTCCGACAGGCGAAACACCTGAAACCTGCGGGTCAAATTGATACGCCCGTCCACCATGGTCAGCCAGGTGCCGAACAGGAGTTCATCACCCTCTCTGGCGGCCAGTATATAGTCGTACTCGGCGCGGCGGATTGCCATTCCGCGGTCCAGTTGCTGGTAGTGGGAGACATCCAGCCCCAGGGCAATACTGTGGGCCCAGCCGGTCCGCTCACACCAGCGCACATACTCGGCGTTGTTCACGTGGTGCAGCCCGTCCAGCTGTTCCCCCGTCACTTCGACCCGCCACTCAAAGGGCCGGGGCAAATCCCACTTCATTGTCACTCCACCTCAGCTACCGGGGACAGACAGACCCCGCACTCTCCGGCACGAGGCTATGCCATTGGCCGCGCTGCGGCAAGTCGCCGCCAGTGGCGACCCAAAATGCAAGAAGGCCCCGATGGGGCGCTATAATATTCAATAAAATCAATAAGTTATATTTGATTTGGTGCAAATTTGGTGCACCATGATACAACTTCTTTCCATACTCTTGCTACTAGCTAATGTGGCTGACCAAGCGCAGGCCAAACAAAAAAATACCTATATGATTCGCGGGCGGCCAGATCCAGAATTTCTTGAGGGGCGCTGTCTCTTGGCCCAGTCTCGCACTTCTTCCGATACCCATCGGCGCCCTCCCACACCAGTGATCTTCACTGGCTGTGGGAATCCCGGCTTTGCGGTCAGCCTGAAAACGGTTGACTCGCTGCAGCTCAAGTAGGTAGCAATATCTTCACTGGTCCATAGCCGGCCATGCGCACCTCGAAGAGCTGCGGTGATTGTATCTACAATCTTTTCAACTTCGTTCATTGTTCCTTCCTGCAATTCAAGGCGTGACCAAAACAGCCCCCTTGTTCAGCCTGCCTCGGCAACATCAAACACCGCTGCCAGTTTGGTCAGCCCCTTGGGGGTAATACGGACCTGCTCAATCACCCTCTCGCTACCGTCTGAGCGCTCCACGGTCGTTACCTTGTGTTCGAGATAGCCTGTTTGAATACGGCCCTGATAGGCTGTCCAGCTACCACCTGGGCGCCGGTAGATCCACCTATGTGCCTGGAGCCAGGCGAACAGGTCTTTAGGGCGCAACTGCAGGTCTTTGGCGGCGTTGGTGATACAGAGGGAACCGTCGCTTGTGGCGAGGCGGTCGTAGGCTTCCACTTTGGGTTTCAGTTCGGCCACCTCACCCTCAAGGCGTAGGCGTTCCTGCTCGGAGTCCATGGCTATCTTGAGGATGTCCATACGGCTCAGGTCCTGGGGCTTGGCTGTATAGCTGCCGGTTTTGCGGATACTGGGCAGAACATGGCCTACCACCCACTCCTCGAAGGCTTGGGCCCCTGGGAGCTTGGAGCGCATGATCAGGCGGTAAACATCGCGTTCAGGGATGACGGTTACTTTTTGCTCTCTGCCCATGGCGTCACGAATCGTTACCCCATCGGAAACGGCAGCTTTGCAGTGATCGCCAATGGCCTTCCTGGTGTTTTTGTAGCCCAATATCTCAGCCACATCCTTGCCGACAAAGTAGGGTTCGTCTTCGCGCTTGACGGTGCGCACTAAATTCTGATGGAAATTAAAAGGAATGATGTCGGTCATCGTTTCTCTCCTTGTCGTTCCTTGAGAGGTTTTGCTTGTATTCGGTGAATAGTTCATGCGCCATCCTCCAATAGAAGCCCTCGCCCGGTTGCGGCCTTGAGCTGTTGCAGATCTTGCGTCAGGCATTCAGCCAGGGCGGCCGTTTTTTGACTTATCTTGATCATTGCGTCGCAGCGGGTGGCGAGGCGGATCAGGTCAAGGTAGGGCACTACCACCGGGTTATCTGGCAGGCGCATTTGGGCCACCATGGCGTTTAGCAGGGCGTATTTGTCGGCGTCTGTGGTTTGAGTGGTGTGGTAGCCGCCAGTCTTTCGGATGGAGGGCAGGACTTCCGAAGTAACCCAACGGCGGAACTCCTGGGCCTTGGGTTTGCGGCTCTTGAGTACAGCATGGTACAAGCCGGACTCATTGATGACGGTCATTTCTTGATCACCGCCAGGGGTGGGCACAATGTGCCTACCCTTTTCGTCGTCATCTAGGTTGCGTGCTAAATCCTTGGCTGTTGCGTACTCCAAGGCTGCCGCTATATCAGCAGCAACGAAACAGACTGCGCCATCAATATCTATGACACGAACAGTATGGGAGTGAAAGTCAAACGGAATGACAGGAGAGTTAGGCATGGTAGCCTCCTGAGAGAGCGGGTTATCCGCCACCAAGGAGTTACCAATCTCGAAATGGTGGCGGGGTAAACGGGTTGGTAATACCGCTCTCAGGAAACGGTGGGCATAAGTGCCCCCCGAATACCCCACCATAACAAGGAGGTTTCGCGCACAAAAAAAGACGCATACAGCTAAAGGCGTCTTCCCGGCGCCTGAGAAATACGGGTTACCAATCCCGACTCTCGATTTTGCGAGAGCGGGATAAGCATGGCACTGTTCCCCAATTCCTGTCAACTGGGGGGCAATGATCTTCCGTATTGGCGCCTTTTGAGTTGTCATGATTCCATACCACTGCATACGCTGCTGTATCTCACGTCTTCCTCCACTTAGCCCGCTTGCGCCAACTCTTCTGGCTTAATCTGTTTGCTCGTCCAGCGTGGTTGCGGCTTGTAGTGCTGCTAATGCTCGGAGTTTTCAATCCTTGGATGGTTCGCTAAACGCTGGCATGGCTTGCTGCAACACCCAGCAACCTGATTTGCCAATATTGGCAGTGGCTGCTCTATATCCGAAGCTTCCAGGAGTGTGGAGAGCGGCAGCGAGTTTTGGCATCATGTATTCCAATAGGGGATTACTGAATTTCGCTTGCAAATCGTTGATAGCGGCTTCGCATTGATCCAACATCTTCGTCAACTCTTCTGAGACGTGGTCGGTAACAGCCTGGGCCTCTATAAGTTCACGCGACTCCTTGGCAGACATAAGGCGGTAGGCCACGATGTCCTTTTCATGATCGATGTGATCCCATTCCCCAAGGGGTAGTTCAAACGAGTCACTGGCAAATACAGCATGCTCTGCGCCCTGACACAGACGGATGGCGATTGGGGTACCCGCTTCAATTCCTGCAGGAAGTTTCCCAGTTTCGTTCCCTGCGAACTTTGTCCACCCAGAGATTTCAGCCTGTGATGCTTCAGCAGTTTCGTGGGGTTGGGCACTTTCTATTCTTACATCCATAATTAGATCCTTTTAAAAAGGGGCCCAGTACCTGCGGCCCTAAGCTTGGGGGTACATCCGACTGTTAATTACGCAGCAAAACTGCCGATATAGGTGCTGATATCTGGATTGAATACACCAGCCAGCTTTTCCTGCAACTCTTTTCCCATATCCTCTTGGGTTGCTTCCAGATGTTTAATACGGGCGGTAAGCGCGGGTTCATCGCCACTCGCTAGAATGGACAAACGCAGATAAAAGTCGCGAGAGTCCAGGCCGTTATAGGGGATGCATTCAAACTTAAAGCCTGCTGGTAAGCCTTCATCACTACGAGCTTCAATTTTTTCCAAAGCACTACGACTTGTATTGAAGTCCTGAGCCTCGTGCTCTTCTTTTCTGGAGGATTCGATGGTAAGTCGGCGTATGGCAGCAATGGCTTTACTGTTCGGGATTGCTTCGCTGTCACTGGAATAGAAGGTAATATTTTCCGAATAGTCCTCCATAAACTCCGCCATGCGCTTTTGTTTATAACGCTCGCCGTTCAGTTGCAGCAGACTCTGGAATTCTGCGGTCTTGACTAGACCAAGATTCGCAGTGAAGTCACCGTGGCCAGGTTGGGATACACTGCCCAGGTTGAAAACAGTCACTGCTGCCATGCGTTCAGGATTGACAAAACAGACGGACTTGTCGTTGCCAAACTCCAGGCAGTAGGACATAAAATCCCCTAGTGAAGTGGTTTCCATACTGCCACGATAGCGGTTACGGCCAGGGAGATACTTTTCCAGGCTGCGGACATCAAAATCCCTTGGAGTGGCGAGTACAGGCACATCTAGTTTGGCATTGCCAATAATGGCTGCCAGCTCTGCAGTGGTTTGAGATTCCTTGATCTCCTTGATTGCGCTTTGATCCATGGACATTTGGGGTTTTCCTTTAATGATCTTGGCGGGTGGTTAGTGAAAGCCGGTGACTCTTTGAGCTACGACTTTCGGATTGGGGTTACTTCGCTATTGATACCCCCTTTCTTGTCGAACATCTGATCCTGCTTTTCAGGGAAAAAAGACAGGGCGCCCTTGGTACCGACATACATGGGGGTAGAGGTGGCATTGTCCTCGGAGATAGAGCCGTGGTTGGTGGGTTTTTTATATTTCAGGGTATGCTCTATTTGCACCTGATGGCTATTCTTGATTTTCCCCATCTTAAGGGTGACCTGAACTTCGCCTTTGCGGTCATAGTCAGTTACCGCAGAGGCAACATCGCTCAAAATATGAGCAAGCTTTTCCTCAAAGACGCCACCATCAAGTTCTGAAATAAACTGGTTTACGCTAGTGGTCATAAAATGCTCCAATTTGTAAAAAATAGGCCCCGTACTGGCGGCCCTAACGGTTACTGCTGACTGAGTGCGCCGGGGCGCTGGATAAAATGGATTACTACTACCGTGTACTACCGTGACCCAAAATCGTCTTTGACCCTGGTGATTATTTTTCTGTTGGCAGGGATATGGTGTTCACTGTAGGGCGATGCTTGGTCAATGTGTTCCTCAAAATATGCAAGGCAGGCTTCAAATCCGCCATTGTCACTTAGCTTGGATAATTCCTTGTAATGGTCCCCCTTCAAAATGAGACGCAAGCTGTTGTCTTCATACGTGGGGGAATACCCAAGGATGATAATCGCTGTTTCTGGCCCACTAACAAACAATGGGTTATTGTCCAGTTGCAGGTAGTAGTGCTTGGTTTTGGGCTTTTCTTGTTTCTCAGGACTGCCGCCATTCAAAAAAGCTGCACGATTGGCTGCATCTTCTTGGCTTGAGTGATCCGACTCCGGCTCCCACTGACCATCTGGTGTATAGAATCCAACGGTCCAAAGTTCGGATTCCATTTTCTTATAAACGTACATGTCCCTCTCCTTAATTTTAATTACAGCTGAGTTTACTTACCCTTACTGTTACTGCGTTTTTCAATGTCCAGGGTGTTGGTTAAAAATTGCTTGCAAGGGCGTCACCGGTCCTCTGTAAATCCATACCCAAAAGCCACTCAATGACTTCTGATTCAGGGGCGCGGTAGTGCTGGGCAAGTATCCCAATAATTTCCTTGTCGGTTGGGCGCTCATGCTTCAACGCGAAGGGTCCGTGATTAGCCGAGTCGCTTTTGGACGTTTCAGTTATTGCCACTGACGGATGACGGGCGGTTGTCGACTGCTCTGGGCAATTCAGGGCGACTTGGTTAGCTTCTTCCGATTTCGCTTGAGCCTTGGCCTGTTCCTCGTGAAAAATGCGCCGACGCTCTTCCTCCAGGGGGGTGCGCTCTTGCGTTTCGTGCTCTGTGATTCGGTTCTTGATAACGGCCTGCAGGTCTTCCGGCTGTTTCAGAACCAACTGCTGGCGGTCTGCAAACAGGAAGTCACAGCCAACTTCGGTCAAGGTCTCAAGGTTGCTCCGGATCAACGCGGCTGTTTCGGTAGCCTCGATCTTTGCCCGGGCGACCTCGTTGTCTGCGGCATCACGGAGGGTGGCAATAGTGCGCTTGCCCTTCATGGCAGAATTGAAGTCGGTGATGATCTGCGGGAGGGTAGCGCCGGACAGCCCTTCGTTCAGCTTTGCAATGTGCGTGTCCACCGTTTGGCGGCCATCCTGGGCAATTTGGAGTTTGATAGCCTTCTTCTGCTCTTTTACCAGCTTCTCGGCCATCAAGCGGTTATCGCGGGCCAGCTGGTGCAGCATGTCCTTGCGGCGCTTGGCATTGTCCACGGCTTCGACCTGGGCCAGTAGCTGAGCTTCTGCTTGTTCCAGGGCGGATTCCGCTTTCTTGAGCGCTTTCACTTGGGCTTCGAGATCTGCGAAATCCTGGTCGGTCTGGGGATCACGGATCAGCATCTTGTTGACAAAGTGCTGCAGGGCAGACTCGAAGCGATCGAAGTTGTCGGTAACGATCAGCGAGCCGTCGACCTGGATGGATACAGCCGGCAGGTCTTTCGGGGTTTCCGCCACCGGGTTCTCTGCAATATCTCGCGGCTGGTGGCTGGCCAAGTCCACGTCGAATTGGTTCCAGCCAGCTCTAATAGCTGCCAGTCGTACCTGGGTGCTGGTATACCAAAACCAGCTGCAGTTCTCCCGGGTGCCGTCGCTGGCCATGAACAAGCATTTCTCGGCACCAGCTACCAGCAGCTGCTGGTCCATCTGGATCTTGTAATGTTCGTCCAGGGTTTCCACCGTGGCGGTACGCAGTTCTTCATTAATCAGCTTGTGCTCCCAGATCACGTCCTCCAGCATCGTGATGCCGTCGAAACTGGCCAGAAGCCTTTCATCATCATCAAGGGCAGTGGCCGGGAATAGCTCGTCGCCGATGATTTCCTCAGCGATCACACGGGCGGCAGCCTCTGCTGCGTGACCCTTGTTGAAAATAGCCTGCTGGGCAGCGCTAACCTCTGGTGCGATACCAGTAGCCTTCTGCTCCAGCAGCGCGGAACGGGACTGGTACTTACTCCTGCCCATCATGGCTGGGGCTTCGCTGGCGGTGTGATGTTGTGCGCGCAGAGAGCGCCACTCGGGACTACCCTGGGTGACGTTGATGGTTTTCATGCGGTCTTCTCCAGTTTGGCGACCTGCTCATCGCTGAGGGTGTATTTGCTGGCCAGCGACGCGATAACGTCACTGGCTGATTTCTTGCCGGACTCAACTACGGGGAGGTACTTCTCGACAGTTTCCTGCGGGCAATGAGGCAGCTCGGCGGGCTCCTCGATCACAATCTCCGCCTTACCCATGTCGCGCTCAGTCTGCTCTCCGATCCGCTGGGCTTCGTCATCGTCGTAAATTCCGACGAATCCGAACGCTAGGCGAGCGCACTGGATCATGGCCTTGTGGCGAAGAAAGCGTTTCGTGTGGGTCTGCCAGGGGCCTTTCATGCCTTGCTTGAACGGTTCCCGGTAAACTTCGTCCAAGTATTCACGGACAACGACGGGGCGGCTGCGGTCTTTCCGGTACATGACGCACTCGACCCACTCGTGACAAGGCTTGTCGCAGCTGCGAGGGGTCACGGTGTCGTCCGAATATCGGAATTCCATCCCGTCGAATTCGCAGTGGCTGTTGATGATCCGGCTCCAGCCATCCACACCAACAACCGGCACAATGCCGTTTTGCTTGTCGGGGAAGGCATAGATTTCCCGAGTGAACGGGTTTAGCTTGTACTGGTCGGCAACCACTAGCAGGGCCATCATTTGCTCATTGCTAGGGGCCGATCCGTCACGCTGTTTAAATGCAGTGGCCTTCAGAGTCTCGAACATCTTTGCCCCGTCAACTGCATAGCGGTCGGAGAATTTCTCCACCAAGCTTTTCTTCGTGTTCATTGCAATTCCCTTAAATGAATGTTTCTTCGCATTCCCAGTTGACTTTGCGTTTGGCCGCTTTCTGCTGCGACTCGTTTAAGATGACCTCGCTTTCACCCACCCAGATACCACGGCGCAGATCGCCGACGGGGTAAGGGTTTTCACAGTGACCCCAGCGCTGATAGGACTGGCGGCATCGCTCGCGAATGGCTTTGCAGACCCCTTCCCACCATTCCATGTCACAAGCGCGAACCACGGTTACTTTCAGGTCAGGAAACGGGTAGCTGGCCCGACGACTGGCGGCGACCACAGTGGCGCTAATGCTGGATGTATCGAGGTTGAGTCGTATGGGTTTCATTGCTCAGCCACCTCCGCTCGCATTGCTTCGCGCAGCCGAACCTTCTCCATCACGGGCAGATTTCCGGCTTTGAGATTGCAGGGTTTGTGAGCCAGCACCAGGTTCTCTAATCGGTTTGGGCCGCCCTGATTGAGTGCAACCAGATGCTCCTCCGTGACATCGCGGCCAAGCGGTTGCCCACAGTAGAAGCACTCATCACCGTCTCGGTTCAGGAGCTGTTGCTTGCGCCTACTGCAATAGGTCCGCTTCGTTGGCTTTCCTTTTCCAGCCCACTTGCTGCCGTTTAAATAGGCGTTTAGCGCTTCCGTCACGATTGGGCCGCTGTTGTAGATATTTTTGTTTTTGGTGTTTCGATAGAGGACGCCAACACCTTGAGCGCATCGGAAACGAATTACTTCAAGCTCATTCGTCGTTGGCAACATTTCAGCGCCCTGGGCTGTCAACCACTTTATGAACCGGATAATGCGGCGGTCGGATAGCTTCTTGCTCATTCCAGCCAACCCCAGCAGCGAGCCTCGGCTGAGAACTCCTCAAAATGCTCCTCGGCAATGTGTGCAATAGCGTTGCGGGCGGCTTTTTGAAGCTTGAGTCCAGCCTTTGCTGCGTCTTGAAGTGATAACCAGCCGATGTGTTCAGGGCCGGTACTATCGAAGTTCCCGGCCAGGCTGTCGATCCGATCTGCCATTGCATCGGCGAACAATTCGTAGGCGCGCACAGCAGCTTTGCTCAAAACTCCGCGCTCTTTAAACAAGCGGCACTCGATGAACTCGGCGACTGCCTCGATGTCCTTTTGGGTGATTTCCCGCTGGCTGTCCTGGTGACACTCGTAGTCGGGCAGGGCTTCCTCTACTGGCCTGGCTGAGCTGGTGGCGTACATAACTGTTCTCCCTATTGCTATCGAAACAATAGCAATAGCTATCCATAAAGGCAATAGCAAATGCTAAAGTTTTAAGAAAGAGTGTCGGAGAAGCTATATGAGCAAGGCGTCAAGAGGGGGGTATGAAGAAATAGGCTTGGAGGCTTCTTTTAAAAGTAAAGGGGCATTTAGCGACATTCTATGCCTCTTGCCATGCCCTGGGTGGTGCTTATAGGTCGAACTCTACCTTCTTGGCTACGCCCACGATGCGGCAGTTGCCATTGATCAGAATGGGGGCGTAAGTCGGATTAAGTGGCTTCAAGTATTTGTTCGGGCCGTCGATGGCTAAGCGCTTAAGGGTGGCTTCTTGGGTATCTTCTAATTTGGCAACGACGATAGAGCCGTTTGTGTAGTCCGCATCAGGGTCGACGATTACTACGGAGCCCTCGGGTATTGAAAGTCCAACAGGGGCAGTCATAGAGTCGCCCTGAACACGCAATGCGAAAGCGTGTGGGCCGACGCGAGCAGTTGTTTCGCGCCACTCTTCCGCTTCTCCTGGTTGGAATGTATCGACAGCCTCGGCCCAGTCCCCAGCTTGCACCCAGCTAATAAGGGGTACCCTGGCGCAAATTTCAGGACCTGGGGCCAAGTTAGCATGGGGGGTGACTAATTTCTTTTTCGCACTAGAGCTCTCTTCAGATGGATCATCAAGCGTCAAGGGCTTCAGCCCCAGCTTTCCCTCCATTTTTCGGGCTGCTTTTTCCCCAAAGTTTCGGTGCTTGTTTAGGAGCTGAGAAACATAGGTTGGATCCACCCCATGGCGGCGGCCAAATTCCGCTTTGCTTTTGTACTGATTAACTAGTTGGCGGAGATTTTCCCGCCTGATCTCACCTATATCCATCCCGGTATTCTTTCAGATGTTAGCAAAACGTAAATTGACGAATGCTATTGCTGGATGCGATAGCGTATGCTATCGTTTTTTGTATGAATGCTATCTCTAAAGCCGTTTCTCTAGTTGGGACGCAGAAAAAAGTTGCCGACATGCTGAAGATCCCTCCGGCATGTGTATCACAGTGGTGCAACGGTGTTCGGGGAGTACCGCCCCGCCACTGTAGGAGAATAGAACAGGCTACTAACGGCGTCGTCACTCGCTACGACCTGCGCCCCGATATTTTTGGTTCAGCACCCGAAGAAGGTTCTGTCACCACGCAAACAGTGACGAATCGCGGTTGTAGCGACTCATAGGGCTATTTGTCGAAGCGATAGCTGAGTAGAGCAACATACAGGAACCCTCGCATGGATTTGTTGAGTGAAGAATCGCGGCAAGTGTCGGAAAGAGCCAGAAAGAACCTTTCCGCTCTATTGACCGGCCTTTCTCGGGTGGGGCAGGTGAATGTCGCGCGTTCGCTTGGCTGCTCCGAGGCGAAGGTCAGCAAGATGAAGGATGGTGACCTTGAGATGTTCGCAAAGATGTTGGCGGCGTGTGAGTTGAAGGTGGTTCCAACGACCTATCGCTGTGCAAAGCCCGAGATTATTGATGCTGCCCTGGTATTTGCTCGGGCCGCGTTGGAGCAGACAGAGAGGTGTCAATCACTGGTATGGGACGACTGAAGCTCGTGAGGGTGGATTGGGTGGACAGCGCCCAGCCCTACGGCTGCTGGAGTCACCTGGGTGGGCGACCTGCCACCGCTGGAAGTGGTGGAGTGCAAGACGGTGGGATGGCTGGTTGCGGAGAGTGATGAGGTGCTGATGCTGGCCCAGAACCTCGGAGACGTGAATACCGAGAGCGCTCAAGCATCCGGCTTGATGCGTATCCCTAGAGTCTGTGTCAAGCGAATAGCTGATTTGTGTCAACTGGGCGGAGGTGTCAATGAGCGATAAACGCGCGTTTGAAGGCGTTTGGATTCCAGCGGAACTGTGGCTGTCTAAAGACTTGAGCCTGCAGGAAAAGGTTATGCTGGTGGAAATCAATAGCCTGTCCGTAGATCCTGTCAGAGGCTGTTACAAGTCCAACAAGGCGTTCGCCGAATTCTTCAATCTGTCCCCATCCCGGGTGTCTGAAATCATCTCCAGCCTGGAGAAAAAAGGCTATTTGACGATCACCCAAAAACGCGACGGAAAGCGTATTTGTGAACGTAATATTTTTGTAAGCGGAGGGTATTCGGAATCCCGAAGGGGGTATTCGGAAAACGCGGAGAACCCTATTCGGAATCCCGAAGGGGGGTATTCGGAAAACGCTGAAGAGAGCAGTACAGATAAGAGCAATACAGTAAGAGTAATACAGGGGAATGCAGAAAATCACGCCCCTGCTAAACGGAAAAAATCTTCCCTGGACTTTGCTTCCTGGCCTGAGGTGCCAAGTGCTAGCGTGCTGAGTGACTGGAAAGCCACCCGCAAGGCCAAGCTTACACAAACTGCTGTCAACCGGATGGCTATTGAACTCCGCAAAGCCGCTGCCGCCGGTTACTCCGTTGATGACTGCCTCAGTGTGTGCTGTGAGCGCGGCTGGAGAAGTTTCCGCCTTGAGTGGCTAAAAAACCATGAGCAGAGGAGTGATCATGCGAAGTATCAATCAAGTTCTGGCCAACCCAGCAAGCTCGAGCGTATCCGCCAGCAATGCGCGGCCAACTTTGCCGCCGCCGAGGCAGCAGAAGCTGCTGAACGCGATGTGGGCACGAATGACGCAGCTGTTTGGCCACAAATGGGTGTCTCAGGAGGGTGAGCCGGGCAATGAGCGGGAAGGCTACTCTCCGAACTTCCTGCTGTGGGCGCAGAAGACAGCTCACCTCAACGATGCAGCATGGAAGCGGGGCTTTGACCGGTTGGAATTTATGGTCAGGGAAGCGGGGAGGCAGGGCGACGAAGTGTGGCCCCCGAGCTATGCCGCCTTTTTGGGAATGTGTGAAAAACCTCATGGAGAAATGGCTCACAAGCTATTCAAACCGCTTGCTTTACCTGACAAGGCCGCGCAGGAGCGCTCCAGGTCGATTGGTAGCAAGACACTGGGCGACCTGAGATCCCTGCTTGCGGAGGCCTGATATGTCCTGGATGACTGTAAGTGACATTGCACAGCGGCTGAAATCCGCAAGCGAGGAAAGCCCCTTGGCTGTTTTCAGTGTTGAAGAGCTGGGGCACAGGTGCGAGGGGCTATACGACGTGGTATTCGCCAACACTGCTAGAGCTCAGCAGCGGATTGAGCAGGGCAATAGCTTGATCGGCGTATTTTCCAGACCGTCCCAATTAGCTGAGGCGCTCGTGAGGAGTGAAATGAATGATTGAGGGTGAATTCTGGGTGGTGCGGACTCCGGTACAGAAGGCCAATGCCCTGGACCACCTGAACCGCCTGACACCGGATTCTGAGAAGCCGATGGCGGTCAAGGTGGAACCGTTCAAGGAAACTCGCAGCAGTTTGCAGAACCGATTCTTGTGGGGCTGGGTATATGCAGAGATTGCCCGCCAGCTGGATGAGGCCGGCATAGTCATCCCTTGCGATGATGGCAGAGAGCATCCTTACACCAAGGAGCTACTGCACGAGATATTCAAGCAGAAGTTCCTAGCCATTGGCAGCATCGAGGCGAAGGGCAAAAGCATCACGCTGTACAGCTCCACCACGAAGCTGACGAAAAAGAAGTTCTCAGAGTATTTGGAAGATGTGCGCCGTTTTGTCTTTGATTTTTGGCACATCACCGTGACGGACCCCTATGCGGGGGAATACAAGGCCATTTGGGGAGAGTTGAGCCGTGGGTGTAAAGATCACAAGCGCGGATAAATGGTTCTCAAGGTGTGTGCGGGAAAGGGCTGGGTGGCGGTGTGAGGGCTGTCAAAGCGAATACCCTGAAAACAGCGCCGGGCTGCAATGTTCCCACTTTCATGGGCGAGGCAGCTACGCCGTTCGGTTCGACCCGGACAACGCCTTTGCGCACTGCACCCGCTGTCACTACTTCTTTGAGGGTAACCCTCACGAGTTCACCCGGTGGGTAAGGGAAAGACTCGGGGAGGGAGCCTACGACATCCTGCTGGAGAAAAAGCAGGTGGTGGACAATGCCCGATTCGCTAGGCGGGATGTGAAGCAAAGACACAAGAGCGAAATATCGAGGCATTACCGAGAGGAGTACCGCCGTATGCTGGCGCTGAAGAAGGACGGCGATATGGGACGAATAGAGTTTGTTGGCTATTTTTGAGGCGTATCATTACGGTCAAACCATGAGATTTCATACCGCTCGTCAAGCGTGGCACGATGCTTTCGATAGCCCCACACAGCAATCCGACTACGCGGCTGCCCTTAAAGCCCAAGCGGTGTTCGGTCGGAGTGCCAAGCGCTATACGGACGAGATTCGAGATGAAGATGGCAAAATAACGGCCAGGATGCCAGCACAGACTCTCTATGCGGTCGAAACTCGAGCAGGGAAGGGTAGTAGCGACCGGATCATGGACGCCTGTGAAAAGGGCCTGGTTCAAAACGTGGTGGCCAAGCTACGCCAAACCGATCCATTGGCCTACAGCTGGGGTATGGCTGCTTACGCGCCGCCGGCAGCGCGGTTCAAAGAGCGTGCCGTGCTCCTTCACTATCTGATGACCGAATTTGACCAATGGGGTGAGCCGCACAACAGAACCCAGGTCAGCAAGCTGGCCTTCTTCTGTATCAACGCCTGTGCCCTTCGGGATGTGAATGGGCGGCCTATCGATCTAAGGCAGGCCCGCACGATTTTAGGCTGCAATAAGTCCACCTGGGATCGGCGCTGGAAGAGCTTGTGGCAACGGTTTCAGAGACGTCTGGACCCACTTCCGGCCAAGGCATTAGGGCCGGTTTCTGATGTGGTGGAAAGATACAAAGAAAAATTGCATGCGAGTGGTTGACAGGGTTTGTGCCAGAGTGCTACTTTTTTTCTAGCTTGCGGTTACTCCGCATTGTACTTCAAGAACTCGCTTAAAGGCGGGTTTTTTTGTGCTTGCAATTCAGGGGTCTACTCCTATACTCTGTGGAAAATACTTGCGCTAGATTTGGGATTGGCGAATTTTGGTGCCATAGTACTACCCAAGATCATTTCTTTCTCAGAAATTTATTCTATTTATTTGACGGCATAAAAAGTATCGTGGAATTAGTGATAATAAAAATTCACAAATAAATTTGTGCGGAATGATAATAAAAATTTTTTGATGTCGTTACTTTTTGAAAAAGTAAGACGGATATATATGATTATAAAAATTGCTTAGAAAACTATGATTCTGGTCTACAAGGAGTAGTTGTGAAAGTTCATGCATTTAAAGTAGAAAAAACGTCTGAAAGTGCAGATTTAGTAAGTGTTTTGTCACTTATCGAGGCGGAAGAAAACTTACGTGAACGTATTAGAATGATTAATCAAACGGAATTTCGTGCGGAATCCATTGCGCGTCGCGATAATTGTTGGTTTCTTGATTTTGTTAGAATTCGCACAAGCCATGGCCCAGGACGGGTAAGTCGAGATACGGAAGTTGAAGGTTTTGATTTCGATGACGAAGAAGGGTTTGGAGAAGAAACAGCCGCTTTGTATGATCCAGATACAGGTTATATATTAATTCAATATAACCACTTTGGTGTTCGCGCTGGAGCTATAGCCGATTATTTAAGTGCTTTTGACGAGACCGTAAATAATCTTTATACCTTTAAACCAAAGTATGATGAAGATGTGGAGCGTCGATTGTTAAATCAAGGTATTACCAGAAAAATCGGTTTTACCTTAGATGTGAGTAAAATGTCGGAACAAGATAGGCAGCGTGGAGAGGCCCTTTCTGAGGTGATTAGCTACGGAAGAGAAACTGGGGCTGATAAAATAAAGTTAGAAATTTCTGTGAAAGGTGATAAAGGCAAAGGACTTTTGGAGAAAGCAAAGGCGGCTATCGACCCACTGAAAAGTATTTTCGGGCAAAATCCAGATGCAGTTACCAAGCTTGAAGTGGCCGGCAAAGAGGATAGAGATTCTGTTACGGAGGCGCTTGATTTAATTAGCCATAGGCTGTCCTCTGAATTTAATGATATAGAGCCCGGTACCGATTTGAGGTATCCGCGAAATGAACGATGGAATATCTTAATGCGCGCTAAAAATGGGTGGAGAAGCCTGCTCACATCATGAAACTAAAATTTGAGAAAGCCTACCCCTATATTCTAGCGATTATTGCCGGCAGTTTGTGGTGGATAATCAATATAGGCTTTCCGTCTGACAACGCAATAATATCCTCTACATTGAGCGTTTCGGGCATTTTTGTTGGTTTTCTTGCAACCAGCAAGGCAATTCTAATCAGCATGAACTCTCCATTAGTTTGCGAATTGAGAAAAAGCGGTTATATCAATGAGCTTGTTTCTTATATAGGTCAGGCCATATGGTTTAACCTAATATTTTGCACAGCCAACGTAGTTGGCTACTTTGTAAACCGTGCGGCTGAGTGGTATTCAATAATTTGGATTTCTCTTGCAGTTGGATCGTTACTAGCATTTGTGCGTGTTACGCACATTATGTTGAAAGTATTTAAATATAGCTAAACATTTGATTAGATATACTCAGACTTAAATCTTAAGCAAGCCCCAAGCCCGCCTAGTGCGGGCTTTTTCGTATCTGGTGATCCCATGTTCAAGAACGACTACTTCACGGAAGCGGAGTTGGCTTGCCGTTGTTGTGGCAAGAACCACTTCTCGGATGACACTTTGCGCCGATTGGTCAGGGTGAGGGAGCGGTTTAAGAAACCAATGGTGATCAACTCGGGTTTTCGCTGCCCCGCGCACTGCGCCAAGATTGGCTCCACCATGACGCACACTACGGGGCAGGCGGTGGATGTATCAGTTGCTGGTGGGCGGGCCTATGAGCTGCTGAGTATCGCGCAGAAGGAGGGGTTTACCGGTATCGGCGTAAAGCAGAAGGGCACTTATGGCGGACGATTCCTCCACCTGGATGATCTTGAACCCGTACCGGGTGAGCGTATCCGCCCCATAATCTGGAGCTACTAATGGACTGGAAAGCGATAGTTAAAAGCGTGGCGCCGACCCTGGGTGCTGCTTTGGGTGGCCCTGTTGCAGGAACGGCAGTCAAATTCTTGGCCGGCACCCTACTGGGTGATGAGAAGGCCACTGAACAGGATATTGCCAACACCATTTTGACGGCGAGCCCCGAACAGCTACTGGAACTGCGCAGCCTCGATAGCCAGTTCAAGCTCAAGATGCGCGAGCTGGACATCAATGTGTACCAGCTGGAAGTGGAGGACCGCAAGAGTGCACGGGAACTAGGCATTAAAGGGGGCCTGTGGGTTCAGGCGGTGCTGTCGTTTGTGTTTATCAGCGGCTATTTCTTCCTGACCTACCTACTGTTCTCCGGCAGCGTAGAGGTAACTCCGGCATTCGAACAGACCGGAACCCTGATGCTCGGCGTGATCACCGGCGCAATACCAATGATCCTGCAGTTCTGGTACGGCTCCAGCCAAGGAAGTAAGGAAAAGACAAAGGCGATGGTGAAACCATGACCTTACACGACCTGATGCGGGAGCTGGCGGAGAAGGCTGGCCACGCCACTACGGTAACCGCCGGTGCGATTGGTAGTCTCTACAGCCTATTTACCCAAAACCCCATTGGCTTCATCTGTGCTTTGGTAGCGGTCGCTTCTTTTGTGATGAATTGGTACTACAGCTACCAGCGCCACAAACTGGCCAGAGAGCGTAACAGGAGGGAACGTAATGGCGCGTAAAGACCGCAAAGCACCTAAAGCTTCCGTGGAGAAGCGGGGTCTGATCGCGACCCTCTTCAAGGGTCAGCCGGATCCCTTCAAGCCCGGAGTGCTGGTACGTATCGAAACAAAAACCTTGCGCGTACTGGAGAGTGACCGGGAGACGGTTACTTTCAATGTGGATGGCATGCCGTCTGTGTGGAAGCGCGCATGGCTGAACAGCTATGACAGTGGTCATATCTTCATTCTTCCCCAGTGAGACGCGAACACTATGGCAGCACCCAAAGGTAATCAGTTCTGGAAGGCCAGAACAAGGCACGGCCGAGAGAAGTTGTTCTCCAGCGCTGACGCTTTGTGGGAGGCTTGCTGCCAGTACTTCGAGTGGGTGGAGGCCAACCCCCTTTGGGAAGACAAGATCGTCAGCTCCAACGGTGAGCCTGTCAGCATGCCCATGTTTAAGATGCGGGCCATGACGATTGAAGGGCTTTGCCTGTTTTTGGGAATTACCACAAGGTGTTGGCAGCGTTGGCGGGAAAACGAAAGTGAAGATTTCGTTCGAGTCGTAGATAGGGTTGATAACGTGGTTCGAGAGCAGAAGTTCACAGGCGCTGCGGCAGGGCTGCTCAACTCCAACATCATCGCTCGTGACCTGGGCCTGAAGGATCAATCCACACAGGAGCTGACCGGCAAGGACGGCGGCCCCATCAAGCATGAACACCGGATGACCCCGACAAGGGCCCGGGAGGTGCTGGAGCGTCACGGCATAGACCCGGAGACAGTCGGCGGCAGTGACTGAGGCGGAGGAAGTAGAGCTCGCCGAGGCCCTGGAGGTCTTGGAGCGCGAGCGTGTGTTTCTGCAGGGTATCCCTCCACGTCTTCGATGTATTTTCAGTGCCAGGCAGCGAACCATCATCCTGGTCGGTGGCCGTGGATCCGCCAAGTCTTATACAGCCGCAAAGTTTGTGGCGAGGCGCATTGATTCCGGCCAGCGCTGGATGATGGCGCGGGAGTTCCAAAACAGTATTGATGATTCCGTCCACGCGCTGGTGAAGGCGCAGGTGGACGAGTTGCAATTGTCGGGCTGTCGCTACGACGGAACCCGGGTGTATGGCCCTTGCGGTGGCGAGGGCTTTTATCGGGGTCTTGCGCGCAACCTGGAGTCGATGAAGTCCACCTTTGCGCTCGATGGCGTGTGGGTGGAGGAAGCGGCAACCCTGTCGGAAAAGAGCCTGGATCTTCTGGCGCCCACGGTACGGGAAGAGGGCTCGCAGCTGCTGTTTACTCTGAATCGGGGTGCCAGTGCTGATCCGTTTGCGAAGCGGTACCTGGCCCCCTATGAGAAGCATCTGGCAAAGGATGGCATCTATCAGGATGACGACCTGCTGATTATCGAGATCAACTACCCGGACAACCCCTGGTTCCCGGAGGTGTTGGAACGGGACCGCACGCGGGACTTTGAATTACTCCCCCGGGCGAAATACAACCACATTTGGCTGGGTGCTTACGCCGATACCGTGGACAACGCCATCATAGAACCCGAGTGGTTCGATGCCTGTGTGGATGCCCACAAAAAGCTGGGCTTCGAGCCTGTAGGCCAGGAGCGTATCGGCTACGACCCCGCTGATGCTGGCGATGCAAAAGCAGTGGCCCATGTTCACGGCTCAGTGGTGTTGGATGTGCGATCAACCAATGCCGGTGATGTGGACAGTGCGACCAACTGGGCCCTGAGTTACGCCAATCGGCGCAAGCCGGACGCCTTTATCTGGGATGTGGTCGGTATTGGCGCCGGCCTTAAAGGGCAGGTCAGTAGCGGCCTGGCCGGCAAGAAGATCGAGCTGGTGGGCTTCAATGGTGCCGCTATTCCAGAATCCCCGGACGCTATCTACAAGCCGGAAGATGGCGAGATAGCGGAGCCAAAGACCAATCGAGAGACATTCGCGAATCGGAGAGCCCAGTTCTACTGGATGCTGCGGGATCGGATGTTCAAGACCTGGCTGGCGGTGGAAAAGGGCAGGTATATCAGCCCTGATGAGCTGATCAGCATCCGTGGTGATATTGAGGAGCTGGCGCAGCTGCGTTCCGAGGTGTGCCGTATCCCACGCAAATACGTGGCCGGCGGTAAGATTCAACTGCTGAGCAAGCCCGATATGAAAAAGCTGGGGATCGAGTCCCCGAACATGGCCGACGCACTGATGATGTGCATGGCCGAAGTGGCAGTCGATGATGACGACTTCGACTACTCCCGCTCCAACCCTGGAATCCGTTACTGATGGCAAAAAGCAAAACCGACATTCTGAAGCTGGCCGAGCAGTGCATCCGGTTATCTGAGGGTGACGATGATTCCACCAACGCGGATGACCGTGCCAAGGCGTACAAGTATTACTACGGCGAGCCCTTCGGTAATGAACGTGGCGACCGTTCCGACTATGTGAGCCGCGATGTGTTTGATGCGGTGGAGGACACCAAAGAGATTCTGCTGGAGGTATTTGGTTCCAACCGGGAGACGGTGAAGTTCACCCCGCAGGACCAGGACGATGTGTTGCAGGCCAAGCTCCGCACCAACTACTGCAATCGGGTGTTCAACAAAAACAACGCCGGCTATTCCGTCCTGCACGATTCCATCCAGGATGCGCTGCTGGCCAAGAACTGCACGGCGAAGGTGTATTGGAGTGAGGAGACCGAATATAAAACCAAGCTGATGCAAGGCATTCCCCCGGAGGACTATGCACAGCTGGAACACTCGGACGCCGAGATCATTCAGGCCGAGCAGGACGAAACCACTAGCCTGATTGATGCCGAGGTCAGAGTCCCGGTGGATGCCTCCCACATCGCTGTTGAGATTATTGCGCCTGAGCGGGTGATTCGGGATCCGAACGCTACCGAGCCGGGCGAGGCTCGTTTCTGGGGTGAGAAAAGCGATGTGACCCGTGCCGAGCTGGTGGAGATGGGTTTTGATCCTGAGCTGGTTGCCGGCCTGACCGCCGATGGTGATGCCCAGCACGAGATGGAAGAGCAGGCGCGCGAAGGTGTGGCCACTGGTGAGGATCTATTGGGCGAGCCCTCACAGGAGACACTGGAGCTCTATGAGCTGTTTATCTGGTGGGACGCCGAGGACGATGGCACCGCCCAGTTGCACCAGGTGTTCAAGGTGGGCAACAGCCTCCTCGATGTGGAGGAGGTCCAGCGCATGCCGTATTTCAATTGGGCGGCGTTGCGGGTCGCGCATCGATACGATGGTCTGTCGACCTGCGACATCATTGGCGATATTCAAAAGCTCAAATCTACCATCAAGCGTCAGATCGTCGATAACCTGATGATCACCAATAACCAGTCTCGCATTGCTCGCCAGGGCGCGTTTGTGAACCCTGCAGACTGGATTGATAACCCGGTGGGTGCGACTCACTGGGTGAAGAAAGACTTCAACGGCACTATGGCCGATGTGGCCTTGCCCGCGCCGGCGCCCCAACTCTCCGCGCACACCATGCCCACGCTAGAGATGCTGAACCAGGACAAAGAGCACCGGGCCGGTGTTTCGCGTCTGACCGCCGGCCTTAATCAGGCCGTGATCAGCAATCAAAACGCTGACGACATGATCAACCGCATGACCACCGCCGCCATGCGCCGTGTTATGGGTATGGCCAGGCGCTATGCCGAACTGTTCCTGATTCCGATCTTCCAGGAAATCTACACCCTGGGTCTTGAGCATGACCAGCAGGGCCTGATGGCGGAGGTGGATGGCGAATGGCAGCAGCTGGTGCCGCAGCAGCTGGGGGACGCGGTGGATATGGAGGTGACCACGGCGCTCACCCCTGACGATGCCGAGAGCCGTGCGCGGACACTTCTGGTGTTGCACAACACCCTGAGTCAAGGGATGCAGCTGGATCCGTCCATGGCCACACTCTATGGCCCCCAGAACAAGTACGCGCTGTTGCGCGAAGTATTTAAGCTCTCCGGTCAACCATCGCCGGAGTTCCTGACCGACCCACAGTCGGATCTAGCAGGACTGCAGAACCAATTGGCACAGATGGGCCAGCAGATGCAGCAGCTGCAAATGCAGAATCAGCAACTGCAGGGTGTGGTGCAGCAGGTCAGCCAGGCCGAGTTGGATATTAAGCAGACCGACGCCCAGACCCGTGCAGCCAAGGTGCAAGGCGACCTGTCCTTGAAGGCGCAGAAGCAGAGCCAGGACTTCACGCTCGGTGAGCGCAAGCAGACATTGGCCGAAGATGCCGAGGCGCATGAGCAGATGATCGACGAAGCTGAGCTGGTACTGGAGCGCACCCAACAGCGTCCTGTCAGCGTATAGGAAACCCCCATGAAAAAGCTTTTGAAGCGGGTCGGATCGACCTGCCTGCACCCGCTTGACCGCAAGGCGCGGGCCCGGGAACTGCTGGAACAGCCGGTTTTTCAGCAGGCGGTCAAGGATGTGATGGCGGACCTGCAGCGGGAGTGGCTGTACTGCGAGAACGCCAATCAGCGGGAAGAGCTGCACCGCCAGACCCGCGCTTTGTCCCGCGTTACGGAAAAGTTAAAAGCCTATTACCAACCAATCGAGGAATAACCAGTCATGCTGGACTCCGAAGACACAGAGCGCAACGCGCTCGACAACGCACTTTCCGAAATCATGGGTGAGGTGGAGGAGCCGAAAGGCCAACCAGAAGCCGAGACCGCAGATGAGGAAGAATCCCAACCTGAAGCTGACACTGAAACCGAGGAGGAGGTTGAATCCGAGGACTCCGAAGAGGAGCAGACCGAGGACGATGCCGATACTGAGGAAGAAGAGTCAGAGAACACCGAAGATGACGAGAGTGGCACTGAGCTGTCCGACGGCGCCACGCTCAATATCGACGGCGAAGAGGTATCGGTTAAGCAGGTGAAAGCCTGGCGCGATGCCGAGAAAAACTTTCAGGTGGGGTACACCAAGAAGTATCAAAAGCTGGCCGAAACCCAGAAGAGCGCGGACTCCAAGCTGGAGCAATCGGAGCAAATTCTGGGATTCCTGGAGGCGCAATTGAAAGCGCCGTTACAGCAGTTTCAGGGTATTGACTGGCAAGCGCTGCAAGTCAGCGACCCGGCCAAATACCAGGCGCTGCAGGGTCAGTTTCAGCAGGCCATGACTAGCCACCGGCAAGTAGAGCAGGCCGTCAAGCAACTACAGGACAAGGCGAAAGAGCAGCGCGATTCCGAGTTTCAGCGCAAGGCTCAAGAGGCTGTCGCCACCCTGAAGGAGATGCATGCGGACTGGAGCAACACACTTTATCACCAGGTACTGGATTACGCCGTGGAAAGCGGCGTGCCGCGTGAAGAGATCGCGCAGGAGGTTCGCCCCTGGGTGATTAGCGCATTGCTTGCCAATATGCGCTCCGCAAAGGCGCAAAAGGTCAAGGCCGAACCCAAACCCCAATCTGTTAAGAGAACTATCAAGCAAAAGGCAGCATCGAAGCCCCGCACCCAGGCGCAGAAGCGCGCCGATCAACTGAAGCGTGACCGCACTTTGGCCGCCAAAGGTGATCGCAGCGCCCAGAACCGGGTGATTGCGGCAGAGGTGGATGCCCAGCTTGGGCTCTGAGGAATTACCATGACGACTACTTATGATTCCGTCGGCAATGCCGAGGACTTCAAAGACGCGATCTTTGATACCAAAACCATCGACACCCCCTATATGAACATCGCCAAGAAAGCCAAGGCGACCGGCAAACTGCACGAGTGGCAGCAGCGCGACCTGACTGCGGCCGGTGACAATGCGGTTGTGGAAGGTGACGATAACCCCACCAAGACCTACACCCCGACTGTGCCGCGCTCCAATCGCGTGCAGCTGATGGACAAGGCCTTCAAAATCTCCGATACCCTGGAGGAGATTAAAAAGCACGGCCGCAAATCCGAGTTGCGCGACCAGTCAGCAGTAAAGCTGCGGGAACTCAAGAACGATGGCGAGCACGCCATGACCGGTATGCCCACTCAGGCCGCAGTGGCCGGTGATGGTTCCAGCACGGCGGCACGTATGGCGGGCCTCGCTGGTCAAGTGCATGCGGACAACCGTGTGGATCACTCCGGGGATGGCGGTACTACACCGACCAAATTCACAGCCGCCAACGGAGAGGCTTCTATCAAGAAGGGTCAACTGGTGGCGTACAACTCCGGCGGCAACCCGGATACGCTGTTGATCAATCCAGAGCACGCGGACGCTATTGCCGGCTTTGCTCAGCAGACCGGCCGCAACCGCGATATTGAGGACAAGCGCCTTGTGGACTGTATCGACATTATCGACACGCCACACGGCTCCCTGTCGGTGGTGAAGGGCCGCTTCATGGACAGTACCACCATTCTTGGAATCGATTCCGAGTACGCTGATGTGGCCGTCCTGCAGCCGGCCAAGCTGAAGACTCTGGCGGTCACTGGTCACTCCCAGCCGATGATGTGGAAATGGGAGGGTTGTGGCGATGTCCTCAACAATAAGACGTGGTTTGTGATCGACCATATCGATCCAGCCGCTTAATTCATAAATCGCAGCAGCAGGGCGCCTCCGGGCGCCTTTTTTATTGGGTGGATGATGACTAGAACCGTAGAAGACTTCCGTGTCGAGGATGGCAAGGTCTATCAGGTGCGTCGGGACGATGATGCCGCCTTTCGCACCATGATGGAAAACTGCCGGCACCAGGTTGAAGCAGGTGCGGTTGATGGCGAATACCGTCGCACACGTTTTCGTATCCCTAATACTGTGCAGATGGAAATCTGGAAGAAACACGGCAGGGACATGGATGCGGCCAGCTACGGGAAAATGTCTCCGGCCATGCAACGCAGATTTGACCGGATCATCCATAGCGAATATCCCCAGTGTGTTGTGGGGGGATGGTCCCAAAAATACTTCCAGGGGGCCTAAATGGCGATTTCCAACTATAGGGAACTGCAGCAAGCCGTTGCGGACTGGATAAGTCGCAGTGATGACGATGAGATCCTGACGCGGGTGCCCGACTTTATCCGGTTGGGTGAAGCGCGTCTCTTTCGCGAATTGCGTATTGCCGAAAACTCCAGTATCGCTGTGACGGATCGCCTCGCGATTGATGGTGACGAGTGGGCGCTTCCCGTCGGTTACAGGCAGGCGAGGCGGTTCTACATCAACGGTTTACCGCTAACCAGGCTCACGGACGTACAGTTCTTTAGTAAACCAGCCAAGGTCGGCATGCCAACCAGCTTTATTCGCTATGGCGATACGCTGAAGGTATGGCCGGTTCCCGATGCGGATTATCGATGGATGCTTTCGTATTGGCGGAGTTTCGAGTTGTCCACCACCGAGACCTCGAATGCAGTGTTAAGCGTTGCGCCTGACGCCTACCTGTTTGGTGCTCTGGTGGCTGCCGAGCCATTCCTTGAGAACGATCAACGGATAAGTTTGTGGGAATCACAATTTGCCAACGCTATCGAAATGCTCAACGACGCGGCCAGTACGGAAGAGATTTCCGGTTCCGCGTCCATATCGAGCGCGGCCTACTAAAAACTGAGAGCGGCCCATGGCTTTAGAAAACGCTACGAACATTTCTGAACTGGTGGCGACAAACCCGGTTCGAGGGGACGCCGCCGGCACGGCCGATGACCATGTGCGGATGATTAAAGCTGCGCTCAAAAGCAGTTTTGGCGGTTTCACTGGTACCGAGAATGTCACCTTGTCAGAGGAGAGGGTCAACGCCCTGCCGGCAGGTGTGTCTGCCGTCAGTACCGCTCTTGGTGTGGCGATCCTGCCTCATCTGGAGCAAAAGGGGTCTATCAAGCCCTGGCTCACCAGCTACGCACCCATTCCCGAAGGCTGGCAATTGGCGGATGGTACCAATGATACGCCCGATCTGCGCGGTCGGGCCGTTATCGGTGCGGACACCACATACGAAGAGGGCAGCAATTACGGTAGTGCCACTGCCGACACCAGCGAGGCAGGTGACCACAACCACGACGGGAAGACTGAAGGACATACGTTAACCATCGAGGAGATACCGGAACACGGCCACGGCGCGGGTGGTCAACGGGTGCTCGCCTATCCTGGCAATGAGGGCTCGAACTTCGGTCCTGACTATGACCCTTCCGACAAAGATGGCGAGACCCTCACCATTCGAAGCGAGGGTGGCGGAAAGCCCCATGCACACGGGATTCCCGATAGTGGGAAACACAAGCACCAAGTCAGCACTATTCCGCCTAGCATGGCGCTGAGTTGGATCATTAAGACCTCCGAAGTGACCTCTGAATCGATTGGCACAGCGATTGCTGACGCCATGATCGAGGCCAGCTTGAGTGACGCGGATCCGGACGAATGACGTTGATACCAGTGCGGCAACTCGGCGAGCGTGGCGTCAATGCGGACTCGCCTGCCTATGAATTGCAAATAAACGAATTCAGCCAGGCGCAAAACGTGCGCTTTTCCAATGGCGCTGCGCAGACCATGCCGGCTCCTGTCTCTATTGAATCCCTGGCGGATGTACCGGTATGGGGCACCGGTTGGATCGCCAATGAGACCCCACAGCTCGCCTATGCCAGTGCAAGCCGGCTCTACTTCCGTGAGAACGAATCCTTTGTCGATCGTACAGGCGCCGCTTTTACCGATGGGGGTTATACGGGAAGTGATTGGCATTCCACCACCTGGGGTGAGTCCGTTATTTTCAACAACGGCGTGGATGTACCACAGATCAAGGGCCCCAATGATATAGCGTTTATCGACCTGCCCAATTGGCCCTCGGACCTGCGAGCCGACTGTGTGCGGCCGTATAAGAATTTTCTGATCGCGTTGGGGGTCATAGAGGGCGGAGTGGAATACCCCAATACTGTGCGCTGGAGTGATGAGGCTGAGCCGGGCGCTGTACCTGAGACGTGGGACGTTGCCGATACATCCAATCTGGCGGGCGCCAATCCGATTGATTCCGGGGCGAGTAAGCTGGTCGACTGCCTTCCAATGGGCTCCGCCAACATCGTCTACAGCCGTGATGCCACCTATTTGATGCAGCTGGTGGGTGGGGAGTATGTGTTTTCCTTCGAAACTATTTTCGATCAAGGGATACTCTGTCGCGATGCCGTGGCGGCGTTTGACCGGCAGCACTTTGTGGTGGGCGCCACAGAGATTTTCGTACATGACGGCCTTTCCATAAGGCCCATGGCGCACCGTCGCGTCAACCGGACCTTTTACGGTGAGCTTGGTCAACGCGAGTCCGTACGCTGTGTCACCAACCATAAAACCAAAGAGATCTGGACCATCTACAGCACCAACGCCGAGGGTCCGGCGAATCGGGCGCTGGTGTACAACTGGCTGGATGATACCTTCACCTTTTGCGACCTGCCCAAAGTACATTGCGCATTCTTTGCGGCCAAAGCCGGCGAGGTCATTACGTTTGATGATCTGGATGCGATGGGTGTCTCCTTTTCAGACCTCAACCTGACCTTTGGCGAGCTGACCGACACCTCCTATTTCCCGGTGATGTATTACCTCACTGACACGGACCTCATGGAAACGGACTTTCTGGCGACGGGTGATGCCACCCAATCGGTGTACCTGGAGCGCTCGGGTATCGATCTCGATCAAGTATTGCCACAAGCGGCGGGTAGATTGAAAAGCCTGCGCCGCATTATTCCGCAGTTTAGTGGTGTAGGGCAGGTGAAGATCACAGTGGGCGGCGCCAAGACCGCCACGGGTCCAGTGCGCTGGAAAAACCCCAAGGTCTTCGACGTTGCGAGCGGCCTGGACCTGCACTTTCGTATAAAGGCGCGTTATCTGGCCATCAAGGTGGAGTCTGTGAGCGGTGGTTTCTGGCGGCTGACCGGCTGGGATCTTGATTTAATGCCGGCGGATGGGCGATGAGTTATAGGACGGGGCCGGGTGTCCCGCGTTCCCTGGCTGAACTCTGGCAGTTTATTCGCCGCGAATTCATGTCCATCGAGCGTTTGTACACCCGTGTCGAGAAAGAGACGAAGGATGCCCAAGGTGATGCGGATGATGCGCGCACGCGGGCTGACAACGCTGCACAGGCAGCCGCTACCGCCCAGACTGACGCCGAGGAGGCTCTCGAAGATCTCGATAACATCGCTGCGGATGGCCAGCTTCACCCTGCAGAGAAACTAACTGCGAATCGGGAATACAATGAAATTATTGCAGAGCAATCCGGTATTGAGAGCCAGGCCGAGACTTTGGGCATATCAACCGAAAAAGCCAATTACAGCAGTGCAATTTCTGCGCTCACCAGCTATCTGCAGGGCCTGACGCCAACGTGGAATGCAACCAATAGCACCACGAGTATTGGTCGCAGCTCCTGGAACGGAAAATGGCAGGAGGTTTATAGCCGCCGACAAATCCTGCTCAACAAAATCGACCAGATTGCCGGCTCCCTGGCGGATTGGGGGAAAGTCTACGGTCCTGGCAAGCCGGAAGACGGTGCCACTGTGGGCGCCACGGCAAGTGAGCGACAGCTGATCGGCTCTATGCGCAATACATTTCTGGAGGATTTTTCACCGACCAGTGATTGGAGGAATGTGTGGATAGACTCGGCCGGCGCAGGTGGGTCTATCTCCCAATACAATGCGGGCAGCTCTAAGGTTGGCGGTGGCGCAGCCAGATTAGGCAGCGACTCCGCCAACACTGCGTTGATACGCATTTGCCCGCCGCTCGATCAGCGGGTGCCGTTCGACCCGGATAAGCTCTATCGGATTGAATTTCGCATTTACAACTACAGCACTGGCGACACTTCCCGACGGTTTTACCTTGGTTTAAACGGCTTCAACTACGAAGGACGGTTGTGCGGCAAAAGTGGTTCGCTGGACAGCTATAGCGGCCAGCATTATATCGCCGCCTACAGCCAAGTGGCCGCCAGTCATCTGTACTGGAAAACCTTTGTGGCCTATTTTAAGGGCAACGCAGCGGGTAATGCGGAATACAGCAATACACTCGGTGGCAACCATATCGGCAGTCCCGCCAAGCTGCAGAAGGATGTGCGATTTTTTCAGCCGATGATCTGGCACAACTACCAGGGCAACGGCGGCCGTATGCTGGTGGATTACGTCAAGGTGGATGTGGTGGAAGTTCAGGACCAGCGCAATCTGCCGCTGATCCAGTCCGGCATCGCCAGCCTGCCCACCAGCTCCGCGCTTTCCGCCGTCGATGCCGGCAGCACCGCCAGAATTAATATTGCTGCCCATAACGTGCAGTTTGATTTTGGTCTGGTCAGTTACAACGCCGGCAGTATTAGCGGGTTGTCGTTCAGCCGGAAATACTATGTCTACTGCGATGACCCAGGCACCAAAGGTGGGGCCGTCACTTATAAAGCCACCAGGAACTTTCATACGCTTGCCGCCCACACCTGGCGTCGCCAGGTGGGCACTATCACCACACCCGCTAATGGCGGCGGCAGCACCACACCGCCGGACCCCTGGTGCGTTGCTGCAGGCATGTGGTTGCGGGATGACCTAAAAGCGGACCACTGTAGCGTGGACGATCTGATCGGCTGCTGGGATACTGGACAGCCGGATATTCATCAGGGCGCTATTCAATCCGTGAAACCCCAGGATGCCGTGCCCTGTGTTCAACTTACCACCAGCAGTGGTGCCCGGGTCATCTGCAGCCGGGAAACTCCAGTCACCGACCGGGAGGGCATCGTCTACGAAGCCCAGAATGCCAAAGGTGTCCTGCTGGGCGTGTTGCACCAAGACCAGCCACTGACCTGGGAAACCGTTACCCATGTCCAATGCGCAGGTCTGCGCACCGTGTACAAGATCAGTGTGGGCGGTATCAGCTATGCAGCTGGCATCGATCCCCAACACCGGGTGATTACCCACAACCAACCGCACAAGCCATAGGAAACAGACATGCCAAGCTTTTCCCCTTTGGATACGGTGCCCGGACTGGAATCCTGGCAATTTGCCTATGTGATCGATGATGGCCACTCCGCCGGCACCATCCTGCGGGCCTCAGTGACACAAACCAACGAGATGGCCAACAGCGAATCCCCCGCGACAGCAGTACTAAAGTGCACCATTGCGGTCATAGACGACCAAAACAACGTGCAGGCCGACGCGGCCGGCGATCAGATGGATCGAATCTATGTGACCACTAAAACCTTGCAGACTGACGGAGGCGAAATACAGGTCGCCAATGAAGTCAGCGACCTGGTGTCCAGCTGTATTGTCGATGTGTGCAATCGCCTAGCAGTGCACCAGTCGATCGCGACAATGGGAATACCGGGTGCCTGAAGGCCATTAGAAAGTCGGAATGACTGATTATGATCAATTACAGTTACAACCCCTATTTACCTGACTGGGAAGTTGAGCAGGCGGAGCTACTGCCTTTGCTGGAGCAGTCCGGGCAACAGAACGGTGGCCTAAACCCGATGCAGGGCTGGAATATGTACCAGCAATTTGCGGGTGGCGAATCTGTGGCGGGAAGCTCAGTCGGGAGTGGCTCGAGCTGGATGGCTTCAATGGGGCCTTGGGCAGCATTGGCGGCAATCATTGCCATTAACGAGAATCATGCCCAAAAGAATGGCTACAGGGACGAGAAAACCAGTGACTACGCACTTGATCTAATCGACGGCAAAGTGTTTGAGCAGGACGCGCATCAACGCTGGGCGCCAGCACTGGACAAGTTGGACGGGAAGCTCGGCACCAATACCGGCGATACCATGCGCATGGTGGGGGATCTGGCTACATTTGATTTTTCCAACGCTGGAAAATCGTTTGAGGATTCTCTTAAAAAGGATCCACTGGTCAAGGGGATACTGAGTCTCTTTTCATAGGGTGACATTATGAGTTTTCTGGACAGTCTTTTTGGTGGCAATGGCGAGAGTAAAAGCCACACTTTCCTGGATGGGGATCAGCTTCCCTACCTGCAGGATATATGGGGCCAGGCTCAACAACTATACAATTCCGGGCAGTCGCCGGTAGCGGATCTATCGCCTCAGATGCAGCAGTACATTCAGGCGGCGATGGGTTTTGGCAATACAGCCCAGGGATATGGCAACCAGATGGCGGATATGGCTGGTGGATTCGGGAATACCGCCAACGCCATGCAGGATTATTTGAGCCAGGTGATGGGGAATGGGGGGTTCAACGCCCCTATGCAGAACGGTGTGAATATGAACACCGTGAACTCACTGATCGATAACGACCTGCTGGATTCGCAAATCACCGCCAGTACCCGGGATATATATCGTGGTCTGAATGAACAGCAGTTGCCGGGTATTGCCTCCAGTGCCGTGAGTAGCGGTAATGCTGGTTCCAGTCGCAGAGGAGTTGCCGAGGCCATCGCACAGCGGGGAGCGGATGATCGCGCCTCTGATGTCGCCGCCGGTATTCGCTCCAATGCCTACAACCAGGCGGTGAACGTCGCGGCAAACCAAGCAGCCGGCAACCAGAATGCCGCGCTCAATACCAACAGCCTCAACGCCAATGTGGCTGGCAACAGCTTGAGCACAGCCGGCAACCTTTACAACAACAGTATGGGCAATGCCTTTAACTTTGGTTATGGCGGTATCAACGCGATGGGGCAGGGTGGGAATGCGATGCAGAACTATATGCAGCAGGTCGCGATGGCACCTTGGCAAAAGCTCCAGCTCTACCAGGGCGCAATCGGTAATCCGATACTGCTGAGCCAGTCAACCCAGGCCCAGAATGGTTCACCATTGGGGGCGCTGGGTGGGTTTATGAGTGGTTTCGGAGATATGTGGACGGCATTTAACCCCTCCGGTTAATTTCGGCTGCTTTTAGTGGAGCTGCAACGACCACTTTCTGAAGCTCTAACGACTCGCTCGGTGGTATCTACGATAAATTTTCGACTGCAAGTTGATGAAGTGCCCTTCCAAAGTGAAGTGTTTTCATACTCCACCATTCTGCGACCATCGCTGAGCGAGAAAGTCGAAGTGGGTGTACCATAGCGCATCACAACATCGTCAAGGCTGGCACCCTGCCAACTGTTAATATTAGCTTGTGAAGCACATCCCGTTAGCAGGAAAAAGGCCAGAATTCCACAAATGCGCATAATGCTCTCCAAGTAGTGAGTGTGGACCCTAGCAGGCTGTTGAAATTCGCAGAATTTCGACAGACTGGTACCGGAATATGGATGTTCCGGCAAAATCGATGACGCCTAAGTCGTTGATTTTGGTAGAAAAGTGAAAATCACATTTTTCGCTTTTCGTGTTTTGAAACAGGCAGGATGCCTTTTTCAACAACCTGCTAGTGTTTATTTGTTGGTTGATTATTCAAAATTCTATTAATTCCTTGCTTCAATCAGCCGATTGCAGCCCCCGATATTTCCTTTTGCTTTGCCGGATTTGACACGATTATCACTACCAATGATGAACCAAAGCTTGCATTGATAAGTGCCACCTCCGGTGACGTGGGTGCCAACTGAATCGTTATAAGAGCTGACTGGGGCATTGCGATAGTGGGAAAACTCTACAAGGCGCTCGCCATTACTAAGATTTGTTGTGGCAGACGGGGCCCCATAATTGGCGACCAACTCGCCGAACGTAGCGCCCTGCCAGCTATCAATGTCAGCTTGTGAAGCGCATCCAGCCACTGCCAACGAAAAAAGAATTGCTATTACCCGCATACAGTCCCCCTTTTTTTGGGGATTCAAGCAAATACCATTTTTCTGGTCAATCAACAGGTTGAATTATGCGACCAATATTAACGATTGGGGAGCCACGCGGCGCCCTGGACTCACTTTTTGTTGGGGCGAAACAGTCACCGCTGATAGATCCAAATGACCCCTATGCGATGGCTATGGATGATTCCAATCAGCGAGCGATCGAGGCCGAGGACCGCATCGCCAAGTTGAAAGGTGACAAGTTAGGCGGTATTGGGCGAATGCTATCGGCCATGAGCGCCGGTTACCATGGACGCGATCCTTCACGGGTGTTTGCCGCGCACAATGCCCGTCTCGACCAGCTGCAGGCAATCGCCGACCGGAACCGCCAGCGGGCCGGTGATCTGAACCTGCAAAAGGTCATGCAAGAACAGAAAGCCATGGCGGCCGAAGTAGAGGTGCCTGCAGCTGTACGAGAGTATCAATACTGGAAAGCCTTGCCGCCTGAAGAGCAGGAGAAGTATCTGACATTGCGCCGCGATACCATCGAGCGTATGGGCAACCAGCTCTACAATACCGCCGGCGGAAAGCCCGTTGAAATGCTCAGCGATGAACAGCTGCAGCAAATCCTCAGAGACAGGGCAAACACCAAGGCTGCGGAAGTCACAGCGGGTGAAGAAGCCAGGAATCAAGCCAATAGGGAAGACTTAGCTAAAACCAATCGCACTGCATTCAGCGCCTATCAGGCCGCTGTGGATGGACTGTCAAAGGGTCTCGAAGGCACTACCACCAACCCCATCGCCGGACGCTTTCCAGCGTTTAGCGCCGGAGCGCAGATTGCCGATGGCGCTATCTCGGCCATGGCGCCCATCTTGAAATCACTATTCCGCGAGTCTGGCGAAGGCACCTTTACTGACAAGGATCAGGAGTTGCTGATTGAAATGCTTCCCACCCGAAAAGATCATCCAGAAGCACGTCGGGCCAAAATTGAAATGGTTGATAGCATCGTGCGGGCCAAGCTGGGTATAGACCGTGCTGATATTCAGCGCGATGCCTTTGAGGCACAGGCTGATACTAGAAACACTAACTCCGACCCACTGGGGATTCGCTGATGGCTTTGACGTTGACAGAAATTCGCCAACAGTATCCGGAATACGCGGATATGAGTGACGAGGTGCTGGCCCACAGGCTGCATCAAGCATACTACTCCGATATGGCGTTCAACGATTTTGCCAACAAAATAGGCTTGGAAGTTTCGGCCCCGACGGTAAGGCAACAACCGGGCAGGGCGGCGTGGTTGCTCGACAATCTGGCTGGTGAAGCCGAAGTGGCCGCGACCCTGGGCTCCTCTATAGCTGCAGAGCCGTTGTCCGGCCTGGCCGGTATTGCTGCATCCTTGAATCCCTTTGGCGACCCCGGAGATGGTGCCAGAGCGGTTCAATGGACACGGGATGCACTCACCTATCAGCCGCGCACCGAGGTGGGTCGAGGCAAGCTGGAATCCGTGGCTGGTGTACTGGAGCCCTTTGGTGAGGCGCTGGCCTCTGTAGAAGAAGGGCTAGGTGATGCCGCCTATGATGCAACCGGTAGTCCCGCCATAGCCGCTGCGGCCACCACCGTGCCGACTGCTGCCCTGGAGGTGCTAGGGGTTGGATTGGGCAAGGGGTTCATTAAAGTGAAAAGGGCCACCCCAGATACGGTGCACAATGAGTTGCAGCAGCTGGGCATAAATACTGAACACTTGAGCGATGCGGACCTCCAGCGGATTGCCGAACAGCTGAACAAAAGCGGTGACTTCTCTGGCGACAGTTTAATCAATGCTGTTGAGCAAAAACATGCCACCCGCGATTGGGTGCCGCGCACCCGTGCAGAACAGCAGGGCATCGAGACCAACGATTTCAGCCTGTGGCGTATGCAGAATGAGGGTGCCGCTGGCAAGTACGGCACCGAAGCTGAACGCGCTGTAAATGATTTTACCGATATGCGGGAACGTCAGCTCGGCAAGGTGGTACAGAACCAGATGGATAACCTCGGCCCGACCCAAGGCGGCAACTCACTGGCGGCCATGAGCAATCAGCTGCATGAGGGCATTCTATCCAAGGTGCAGGCATCCAGGCAGGCCAAAACCGACGCTTACAATCGCGTGGACGAGATCGCCGCAGAGCGAGGTCCTATGATGGCTGAGCCCCATGTAATGCAAGAGGGGCTGAATGCGGCCTATCAGGGCTTTAACGGCAAGATCAAGCTGGCAAGTGAGGTGGAGACCCCCAAAGCCTATGGACTCTTTCAAGAGCTGACCAAAGCAATGCGCGGAGAGCGCACCTCGGACCTGCCTGGTGCATTGGCCCCGGTTGGCAACCGCATGGATAGCCTGGACAACTTCGAGAGCCTGCGCCGCCGTATCAGTGCTGCCGAACGCTCAGCAGATCCGGGCTCAGCTGATCAGGCACTGTTAGGGCAAGTGCGCCGCCAATATGACAGTTGGCTCGATAGCGCAGTAGAGAGTGGCAAATTCTTCGGCGATGCTGAGCAGCTGGTTGCCCTGAAAGAGGCCCGCAAACTCAACCGGGAGTATATGCAGATCATCAAGGGCACCCACAAGGACGGCAAGCCCACCGCGCGCACGCGTATCATAAATGATGTGGTCAACGGCCGCAGCTCACCCGAGGAAGTCGTCAGCAAAATTCTCGGCAGTAGTGGCACCAAGCAGGGTGCTCAGGTGGTGAAAGATTTTAAACGACTGTTTGGCGTGAATTCACCGGAATTTGGCGCATTGCGGCAAGCCGCGTTTATGAACATTTTTGGCAAGGCGATCAAGGTGGCCGAGGACGGCTCTCTGAGACTATCCAAAGGTAACTACATCAACAGCCTATCGAATCAGCTAAAAAACAACGAAAGTAACCTCCGGGCCCTCTTTGGTGGGGACGAGATCCATCGCTGGAACAAATTTGCGGGCGAACTCAAGCACTTGCAGGAAGATGTGCGGAAAAAGAACTTTAGCGGCACCGCTTACCACTTGAATGGCGTACTCCGAGATATAAGTAGCAAGCTCGATTTGATCACTGCGCGTCTGGTGAGCAAAGCCGCCGATGGCACGGCGGAAGCCTGGAACTGGCGCAAGCTTCGCAAGCACGGGCTCGCGGAAGGCGATTTCACGGTATCCAACGACACAGCGGCTCTGCTCGGCGTTCTGCTGGGAGGTGGCGTCACAACCGAAAGTGCCAATCCCGTGCTATTGCTGTCAGAGGATGAAGAGACTCGTAATCAGGGTGCCTTGGCTGGAATTTAGAGGCAATAGAGGAAAGCTACTTTTAATCCGAGCACGATCACCAGATATTGCGCTTGAGAGCAGCACTAGGTGTGATGCGGGTCACCTTGGGGGCGTGATTTAGCTCACCTTGTGTGTGGCTGTAATGACGTGTAATTGACATCGGGTGGCGGCTTGGGTGAACTCCTTTTTAAAAATAAGGGGGGAGAATGGGAGCATTTCTTCACCGAGATTAAGAGCAAGACATTTAGCGGCTTTTTGTGATCGCTGCACGCTAATGGTCGTTCACTAATTACAACAAGAATTCCAAGGAATCCATATGCGTTTTACCCAATCCGTGCTCGCGGGGGCGCTGAGCCTGCTGGTGGCCCATGGCACCAGCGCGGCCGTCACACAAAAGAACTGGTCCTATACCTACACCGCAGCGGGCAAGATGGAGACCGCCAACGGCCCGCGCACCGATGTCACCGACATCACCACCTACGGCTATGACGCCAACAACCGCCGTATCAGCACCACCAATGCCCTGGGGCAGGTGGAGTCGGTGCTCGAATACGATGCCGCCGGTCGTCGCCTGAAAGTACAGGATGTTAACGGCCTGCAGACCCACTACACCTATACCCCGCGCGGCTGGCTGAAAACCGCCACCGTCAAAGCGGCTTCCGGCGATCAGCTCACCACCTACACCTACGACGCCGTGGGCCAGGTCACCAATATCGCCTACCCGGACGGCTCCGACATCAGTTTCGAGTACGATGACGCCCGCCGTCTCACCGCGGTGGAGAATGCCCTGGGCGAGCGGATGGAATACACATTGGACGCCGCCGGCAATGTATTGCAGGAAAAAGTGTTTGCCGCCGACGGCACCACCCTGGTGCGCTCCGTCAGCCGCAGCTACGATGAGCTGAGCCGCCTGATTGATGTGGATGGCAACAACGGCCAGAACACCTCCATCGCCTACGACAAGAACGGCGACCGTACCTCCACCACCGACGGCAACCAGAACACCACCGGAGAGACCCGGGATGCTCTGGGCCGGGTCAAGACTGTCACTGACGCGGACACCAATCAGATCCAGTACACCTACGACACTGCCGACCGTATCACCTCGGTTACCGACCAGCGTGGCAACACCACCAGCTATGAGTACGACTTCCTCGGTAATCTCACCAAACTCACCAGCCCCGATACCGGTATTACCAGCTACGACCACGACCCGGCCGGCAACCTCATCACCCGCACCGACGCGCGCGGTATCGTGGCCAATTACAGCTACGATGCCCTCAACCGCCTCACCGCCATCACCTATCCCGGCAGCACCGCCGAGAACGCGGCTTTTAGTTACGACAATACCGATAACAACAACAAGGGTGTGGGCCGCCTGACCGGCTTCAGCAACGACGCCGGCGCTACCGCCCTGATTTATGACGACCTGGGCCGTATCACCCGGCAGGACGACACCATCGCCAGCTGGAGCTTCAGCACCCAGTACAGTTATGACACATTGGGTCGTGTCACCAGCATCACCTATCCCTCCGGCCGTATTGTCAGCTACAGCCGCGACACCTTAGGCCGTATCAGCGCCATAACCAGTCAGGACAATGCCCAGGCCACGGTCCAGACCCTGGTCAGCAATATTCAGTACCAGCCCTATGGCGGCATAGCCTCCATGGACTATGGCAACGGCATCACCCAGAGCTATAGCTACGACCTGGATGGCCGGCTGGAAACCGTCACCGCCAGTGGCATCGGCAATGTCCGCTCCGACTTCTACACCTATGACTTGGCCAACAACATCACCGGCATCGCCGACAGCCTGGATACCAATAAAGACAGGGCCTTTGTCTACGACAATCTGAACCGCCTCACCGGCGAAGGCTATATCGCCGGCCAGAGCGACTACCAGTACGATGCGGTGGGCAACCGCACCCAAAAGGATGCCACCGATACCGGCGGTACCCTGAGCACCACAACCTACAGCCACGAAGCCAGCTCCAACCGCCTCACCCAAAGGGATACCCAGCCCTGGGTAACCGATGCCGCTGGCAACACCACCAGTATCGACGGAGGACAACAGCAGTACAGCTACAATCACGCCAACCGGCTCAAAACCTATACCGAAAACAGCACACTTCAGGGTACCTATTACTACAACGCCATCGGCCAGCGGGTACGCACCGACAAAGCTGAAGACAGTTTGTTGCACTACAACCTCAGCGGCCAGTATTTGGGCGAGACCAGATACGCCGGCAACGGCACCGACACCCAGCGCCGGATTGACTATATTTACCTGGACACCATGCCGGTCGCACAGGTCGAGGTTACATACAACAATGGCCAGGTACAGGGCGCCAACCTAACCTATCTGCACACCGATCACCTCAACACTCCGCGTATCGGTACCAACAGCAGCGAAGCCATTGTCTGGCGCTGGGACAGCGATGCCTTCGGGCGGTTGACACCGGATACCGATCCGGACAACGATACCAATCCGACCACGGTCAACCTGCGTTTTCCGGGGCAGATCAAGGGAGAGGAAGCTCCGCACTATTACAATTACTTTAGGGACTATGATCCGACGATCGGTAGGTACCTGCAGAGTGATCCGTTGGGAATCTATGATGGGCCTAATACCTACCTTTATTCCTATGCCAACCCACTAATTTATACTGATCCCTATGGGCTCTTTTCTCTTGATCCTCTTTGGGCAACAATTGGCTTTGCTACTGGTGGATGGAGCCCAGACCACTCAACTGTGAATTTTGTTGCTGGATTAGGAAATGGACTAAGTTTTGGACTTGCCGGAGTTGCAAACCGGGCATTAGGACAGGACGTTGATTACTGTTCACCCGAATACAGATATGGAGGCTACGCAGCACTGGCTGCTGGCGCTGGAAGAATAGCTTACGCAGGTATAGCAAAAATTGGTTCGAAACTCGCTCCTTCTTCTGCATCCGCAGTTAGCTTCCGTCAAGGATTAAAAGTAACGATGAGGGGAGGCTTGTTTCCTAATTTCAGACGAAAAACCTATCAACAGTTATTAGCATCTGGAAAGAATAGTGAAGCTATACGTGCTTCTGCTGGAAGGACAAATAAGTTTGTGAATACAGTTGGAGCGCAAGCAGCTGTAGGAGGTGCTATCACTACGCTTCAAGTAATTTGTGGGTGTCAATAATGAGCAAAATTATAGATCTTAAGAGTAGCCTAGTTTTTATCGTTGTAACGTTGAGCTTAGGGCTTATATTGAGCTTATTAAGCAATCTAGGGTTTTTTTCTTCATGTGCTATTGTAGGTGGTGCTATTTTATTTAATGGTTTAGTCATTGCTGTTTTGGAAGATAAGAATGAATAGTGGAAGTCGGACTAAAAGACGCTGAGAATCCTATATACTTTGATGCCAGCGGCACCAACAGTAGCGAAGCCATTGTCTGGCGCTGGGGCAGCGATGCCTTCAGGCGGTTGACATAGGATGCCGATTCAAAGAGCGACACCAAAATATGAGATGTTTTCGGGTTGAAAATCAGTGTTTCAAAAGACTATGGAATAGTTATTAGGAAAGCCGCCCTAAGAGAAAAGGAGGTTGAAACCTCAAAAGTTCTTGAGGTTATGGAAACAACTGAGCCACTTGGGGAGAGTGATGAGCTGCTGTCATTTGGCCCCCATTTTGGCGGTGAAGCCTCTTACGAGCTTTCAAAAAGGTTGGACTCCCTTGGATTGACTCGTAAACGGGATTATTTTGTATTCTACGGTGACTTTCCAGACTGGGTTGGCTTTTACGTGTGCGAGAAGTAGGTCGATATTAAAACTTCTGAACAAGCGAGAGTGTTCGAAATCTTATGCCAGCTGGCTAGCTTCCTAGGTTGATGTATTTCTTCATGCGAAGCGGATGCTTGCACTATTGGAGTGGAGCCTATTTCGCATCAGGTCAGCTGGGGCACTCTCTAATCCAGACGGGAAGCAATTTCTGTGGCGGTTGCATTGTAGTAGATCATCAGTGAGCGTGGATCTCGATGCCCCACCATTCGTGCCAAGTCGAGCACGTCTAGCTTGCGTGCCAAGCGTGTCAGTGCTTCATGTCGGGTATCGTGGAATCTCAAGTCATCAATCTCAGTATTTTTCCGAGCCTGCCAAAACAGCGTGCTTGCCATATCCCGCCCAACCTTCAAAAATGCTCCGGGACTCTCCTCTACCATACGAAATAGCTCTACTGCTCGTCGAGACAGCGGTATATGCCTCTTATCTCCATTTTTCGATGTTTGTACGGTGACATAGCGGCCCTGCAAATTCAGATCATTCTGGGTTAGTGCCAGTATCTCCCCTAGGCGCATCGCTGTCTCCAAGGCTACCAGAAATGCCCATGCAACCTCCTGACGGCTTGTTTGAGGCGCCCCCTCCCGCCAATCCAAAGCTACACAGATTCGGGCTATCTCCTGCTCGCTGATACGGCGATCACGTGGGCGTGGGTTACGCGGACGTTCCAACCCCTGAATTGGGTGATGATCAAGGAGATGCCATTCCCGTAATGCATAACGGCATACAGCACCTAATAAGTTGATTTCCCGATTTACAGATGCGGGAGATATAGAGTTGAGGCGCCGATCACGAAAATCCGCAAAGTGCTGAGTTCTGAGGTCGGATAACAATATTTGAGAGATGGGATCCTCTAAAAGTTGTTTGAGCCTACCAACCTCCCGTCGAGCACCAGCCCTCCCGGGAGATACTGACTTAGCGAAGCGCTCCATAATGTCGCCAAAAGTCCCTGCACGGGGCTTACCATACACTTCTTGCCGTATTTGGTATTCTGTGTCTTGAGCCCACTCTTGCGCCTGTCTTTTAGAGTCAAAGGTTGCGCTAACTGAATGTCCGCGCAATCTAACCTGAGCGCGCCACGTCTTCCCTCTTCGAGCAAATGTCGCCACTAATTCCACCCGCTGGTGCAAATCTGGTGCAATATTTTGCCTCTAACTGCATCAATCTGACAACAGCTGGCAATAACGAAGATTTAAAAATTCATTGAAATCAATGATTTGATGCAGGGAGGGAGCTGTAGAGGCTGGCTGGGGATTTCATTCAAAGGCCCCGATGGGGCCTTCCTGTGCGACGACCTGAGCGAATTACGCCTCGGTCGACTCCGCCTGATCTGCCGATTGCTGCTGCGACTGGGCAAGGGCAGCAGCAAAAAGAGCGTCGAAATTGATCGGCGGCAACATCAAAGCCGGGAAGGAGCCCTTGATCACCGCATTGTCCACCACCTCGCGGGCATAGGGAAACAGGATCTGGGGGCAGGCGGTATTCAACGCCTGAGCCAGCTGCTGACCCTCCAGGCCCTTGACGGTAAACAGGCCGGCCTGCTTTACCTCTACCAGAAAAGCAGTCTCTTCCTCGAGCTTTACAGTGATGGTGAGAGTCAAAACCACTTCGTACAGATCTTCATCGATCTTGGCGGTCTGAGTATTCAGCTCCTGACCCACCTGGGGTTTCCACTGCTTCTTGAATACTTCTACGCCCATCGGGGTTTCGAAGGAGAGGTCTTTCAAATAGATGCGCTGCATCGCGAACTGCACGCCTGGACCCTCAGCCTGTGGCGCGGCACCGTTCTTTTCTTCAGCCATGTTACTGCCTGTCGTTGGTAATCAATGGTTTATTTCCGTCTTCCCTGAGAAAGACTCCCTGTATGAGCCTTTCAAATGGGGCCTCTGAATACCGTTTCAAGGCCTGGGTTGATATTTGGCGCCAATTTGCCGCGGAATTCAGGCCCGAGACTGCAGCAGTTTGTCCAGCTGTCCACTGTGCTCCGCCGCCATTAACTCGTCACAGCCGCCCACATGATGGTCTCCCACCCAGATCTGTGGCACAGTGCTGCGGCCCGCCTTAGCGGCCATCTCTGCGCGCAAACGCGGGTCGCCATCCACCGGAATCTCTTTGTAGTCCACGCCTTTACTGTTCAACAGGCGCTTGGCGCGAAGACAGAAGAAGCAGAAACGGGTGGTGTAGATAACAACGGGTTGCATTAACTTCAGCTCTCAATTGCGGTCAGCTCTTGACCAGTGGCAGATTCTGCGTGGACCACTCCGTCATGCCACCCTGCAGCCGGCGCACGCTAAATCCCTCACGTTTCAGGACGCGCCCCACCGCACCCGCGTGCTGGCCCATTTTGTCCGCCACTATCAGCGGCTTGTCCTTCATGGACGCCAGCTCATTTAGGCGTCCGGCCACCTCCCCGTGGGGAATGTGCAGCGCGTCGACAATATGGCCCGCGTCATAGTCACCGCGGTCGCGCACATCGAGCACCCGTGCGCCCTGGCTGTTGATCAGGCGTGTCACCTCGTGCACCGAAGCGGGAATACCGGCGTTGCGGCGCTCATTCAGCGCAAAGGCATAAAGGAGTATCACCAGCAGGCTGACCAGCAGCCACTGCTCGCTTATAAAGACGAAAAAATCCACTCGGCCCCCAGTTTCGTCAGTGTCTTTTGTTGTCCCCCGGACACTTGCGCAGTTCAGGAGAGGGCGGGAGTATACACTACTGTGGCGAATTCTTAACCAATGAATCTTTGGGTCCGGCGCCACTACACCTGACCAACGGCGGTCAAACAGGTTAAAATCCGCGTCCCCATACTGAGTCAGCCATTGGGAAACTCCACGCATGACAGCCGCCCAGTCCCCACCCAAACACCCGCTGGTCCTGTTGATCCTGGACGGCTTCGGCCACAGTGACAATTCTCAGCACAACGCCATTCACTCGGCGCTGTCCCCCGTGTGGGACGAAATCTGGGCAACCCGGCCCAGGACCCTGATTCAGACCTCCGGCCTGGCGGTGGGGCTGCCCCAGGGCCAGATGGGCAACTCCGAAGTGGGGCACATGACCCTGGGCGCCGGACGCGTGGTCTATCAAAATTTCACCCGCATCAATAAGGCCATCGGCAGTGGCGACTTCTTCCGCAATCCTGCCTACACCGCCGCGGTGGACAAGGCCATTCTCAACAACGGTGCTGTGCATATCATGGGACTGCTGTCCGAAGGTGGTGTGCACAGTCACGAGGACCATATCGTCGCCATGATCACCCTGGCCGCCCAGCGGGGCGCCAGAGCGATTTACCTGCACGCTTTCTTGGACGGGCGCGATACCCCGCCCCGCAGTGCCGAAGCCTCCATCGCGCGTCTGACACAGGTGTGCGATTCGTTAGGGATCGCCCGCATCGCGAGTCTGGCGGGGCGCTATTACGCCATGGATCGCGACCAGCGCTGGGACCGCACCCAGGCTGTCTATGACCTGCTCACCCGGGGCAGCGCCGCGCACCATGCGGAGGATGCGCTGGCCGGCCTGGCAGCGGCCTATGAGCGGGGCGAAAACGATGAATTTGTCGCGCCGACCCTGGTGGGGGCAGCGGCGCCAGTGGCCGATGGCGACAGCTTGATCTTCATGAATTTCCGCCCGGATCGCGCCCGCCAGCTCACCCGGGCCTTTACCCAACCGGATTTCCAGGGCTTCGAGCGCGCCGCTGAGCCCAAGCTGGCGGATTTCGTGATGACCACCGAGTACGCCGCCAACATCCAGGCCAGCTGCGCCTTCCCGCCACAGGCATTGGCCAACTCCCTGGGGGAGTATCTGGCTCAGCTGGGTAAGACGCAGCTGCGCATCGCGGAAACGGAAAAATATGCCCATGTGACCTTTTTCTTCAGCGGCGGTCGCGAAGCCCCTTACAGCGGCGAAACCCGCGAACTGATCAAGTCCCCCGACGTGGCCACCTATGACCTGCAACCGGAAATGAGCGCGCCGGAAGTCACCGACAAGCTGGTGGCGGCGCTGGAGGCGGGGGCCTTTGATGTGATCATCTGCAATTACGCCAACGGTGACATGGTCGGTCACACTGGCGTCTTTGAGGCGGCGGTGAAGGCGGTTGAAACTCTGGATCACTGTGTCGAACGGGTCGTGAGCGCGGCCCTCGCCGCTGGCGGAGAGGTATTGATTACCGCCGATCACGGCAATGTGGAAGAGATGTATGATGCGGCCTCCGGCCAGGTCAGCACCCAGCACTCCACGCTGCCGGTGCCCCTTGTCTATATAGGCCAGCGCAAACTCACCCTGCGCGACGGCGGCAGCCTGGCGGATGTGGCCCCCACCATGCTGGCACTGATGGACCTGCCCCAGCCCGGGGAAATGACTGGCCGGAGCCTGGTGCAATGGGAAAGATGAAACAGCTACTGCGCAGGCTTCCGTACGCGCTGCTGGCCCTGCTGCTGGCGGCGCCGGCCCAGTTTGTGCAAGCCCAGACCGAACAGGAACGCCTGGACGAGGTTAAACAGCGCATCGAGGCTTTGCAGCAGGAACTCCGACAGGTAAAAAATGAGCGCGACCAACTGCTAGAGGATCTGGAGACCAGTGAAAAGGATATCTCCGACCTGTTGCAGCGCATCGACAGGATCAAACGCGACACCCGCAGCCGCAACGACAGGCTGCAGCAGCTGGAGCTGGAGCGACAGCAGCTGGAGCAGTCCCGGCGAAGTATGCAGCGGCGGGTCGAACAGGAAGTCGCCGCCGCTTACCGACTCGGCAAACAGGAGCAGATCAAACTGCTCCTGAACCAGCAGGACCCTCAACACATCGCCCGCCAACTCCGCTACCACCAATACTTCCTCCAAGAACGCAGCCGCGTCATCGACGACTATCTCGATACACTCAGTGAACTGCGAACCCTCAGTCGCACTATTGAGGGGGAGCGCGACGCCCTGGCGCAAGAGCAGCGGCAATTGGAAATCCGCGAACAGCAGCTGCGCCGGGCGCGCAGCAAGCGTCAGGACGCCCTCGCTCAACTGACACTGCGCCTGGCCGACAAGAACAATGCGCTGCAGAAGCTGCAGGGGGACCGAAACCGCCTGCAAAAACTTGTGGATCAGGTGGGCCGCGCTATCGCCAGCCTGATCGATCCCGACCACCAGCAGCCCTTCGCCAGGCAGCGGGGCCGCATGGACTGGCCCAGCAAGGGCCGGCGGGCCAATGCCTTCGGCCAGCGCCGCGCCAACGGCATCACCTGGACCGGTATTACCATCCGCGCCAGCGAGGGAACACCGGTGCGCGCCATCCACCGGGGCCGCGTGGTATTTGCCGATTATCTGCGCGGCCAGGGCATGCTGATCATCCTCGACCACGGCGATGGCTATTTGAGCCTCTATGGTCACAATCAGTCGCTCAGCCGCAGTCTCGGTGAGTGGGTGGAGACCGGAGACACTATCGCGCGCGCGGGCAATACGGGCGGCCTGAGCGATAGCGGTGTCTATTTCGAAATCCGCCATGACGGCCAGCCTCAGGACCCCACCATCTGGTGCCGAAGCTGACCCGGAGCCCCGCCGTACAGCCCCCTCCCCGCCAGCCGGCAATACCGCCGCACCATCCCAAGTTGGTAGAATGGCATGTCAAGTTGGAAACTTAGCTTCTTTCCCAGGTCTACACTTTGGCGAAGAAGCGAACAAATAAGGCCGAGGTCTAACCGTTATGCCAACTCCCAAGACGCTGGCCGCCGTCATCGGCGCAGCTGCCCTCACCGCGCTGCCGCTGATTGGTCTTAGCGAAGGGGATGCCCCAGCCAAACAGCCACCACCAGCAGAGACCCGACTGCCCCTGGAGGATCTGCGCAGTTTCGCCAAGGTGTTCGAACAGATCCGGCAGGGCTATATCGAGGAAGTGGACGACAGCACCCTGCTGGAGTACGCCATCAAAGGTATGCTGCAGGGTCTAGACCCTCACTCCGCCTATCTGGACCGCGAATCTTTCGACGATCTGCAGGCAAATACCACCGGCGAATTCGCCGGCCTGGGTATCGAGGTGGGTATTGAGAACGAGCATGTCACCGTCGTCACCCCCATGGACGACACACCGGCCGCCCGCGCCGGCCTGAAATCCGGCGACATCATCCTGCGCCTGGCCGGCAAGTCCATGCGCGGTGTCAGCCTGGAAGAGGCCGTGGAACGCATGCGCGGACCCATCGGCAGCAGTGTGACCCTCACCATAGCCCGCAAAGGCTACAAGGAGCCCTTCCAGGTCACCATCAAACGCGACAAAGTGCGCGTACCCAGTGTGCGCGGTGAATTCCTCGAGGACGGCTACGGCTATCTTCGCATCAGCCAGTTCCAGGTCGACTCCGGCCGCGACCTGGCTCGGGCACTCAAAAAGCTACGCGACGAGCGCGAGCTGAAGGGCCTGATCCTCGACCTGCGCAACAACCCCGGCGGAGTGCTGCAGGCCTCGGTGGAAGTGGCCGATGCCTTCCTGGAAGAGGGCCTGGTGGTGTACACCAAAGGCCGCAACGACTCCTCCAATCTGCGCTACTCGGCGGAGCCCGGCGATCTCAGCGACGGCACACCCCTGGTGGTGCTGATCAACGGCGGCTCCGCTTCGGCGGCGGAAATTGTCGCCGGCGCCCTGCAGGATCACCGCCGCGCTGTGGTGATGGGCACCGACAGTTTTGGCAAAGGCTCAGTGCAAACGGTGATTCCCATCAGCCGGGACCGCGCCATCAAACTGACCACCGCCCTCTACTACACCCCCAATGGCCGGTCCATTCAGGCCCAGGGAATCAACCCCGATATCGAGGTGGAACGGGTCAAGGTCACCCGGCTGCCATCGGACTCCCGCACCACCGAGGCGGACCTGGCCGGGCACCTGGACAATGGCAACGGCGGTGCCGAGCGCAACGCCGAGGACCGCGCTCGCGAAAAGGCCCAACGGGAGGACTGGTACGGGCGCGACAACCAGATATTCGAGGCACTCAACGTGCTGAAAGGGCTCAATCTCTACGCCCAACGCGATCGCCTGGAGCGCGAACGGGTCGCCCGTTTGGGCCAGTGATACAACCCCCACGGGCGGGAAACTGCCGGGGTCGAGAATAACCAACAGGGAATCCGCGCGGGCCATGTCCGCACCCAATTCCACGGAAGGTGTCAATGCAACGCTACCGCAACGGCGAAGAGGGGCAACCCATTCCGCCCCGCTCGGATCGTTTCTACAAGGTTGGGGATGACTGGTACTTTCAGGTCCGCGGCGGCCGCTGTTTCGGACCCTACCCCTGTCGCAGTGAAGCCGAACAGGCGCTGACCACCCTCTTTGATCCCCGCGCAAAGGAAAACAATTCCAGTTCGGTGGTGCACCTGTTCGCCGGCCGGCACAGTAAAAACCCACACACGCAGAGCCGCTGAGACCGCTCCGCCTGTCTAGCGGGCTGTTGAAAACTACTTTTCCAACAGCCCGCTAAGTCGCATTTCAATACCCTGCGCCTGCATGTAGCGCTTGGCCTCGCCCACAGTGTATTCGCCAAAGTGAAAAATACTTGCCGCCAGCACCGCATCGGCACCGCCCTGCAAAACACCTTCCGCCAGATGCTCCAGATCGCCGACACCGCCGGACGCTATGACCGGGACCGCTACTGCATCACTCACCGCTCGTGTCAGTGCCAGGTCAAACCCGCTCCGGGTACCGTCGCGGTCCATACTGGTGAGCAGTATTTCCCCGGCACCCAGGTCCGCCATCTTCTGCGCCCATTGCACCGCATCGATACCGGTGGGTTTGCGGCCGCCGTGGGTAAAAATCTCCCAGCGCTCACCCGCCACCTGCTTGGCGTCAATTGCGACAACAATGCACTGGCTGCCGAAACGCTCTGCCGCCTCGCGCACCAGCTCTGGGTTTTTCACTGCCGCCGAATTGATTGCGGTTTTATCCGCGCCGGCATTCAGCAGGTTGCGGATATCCTGCAAGCTGCGTACACCCCCGCCGACGGTGAGGGGAATAAATACCTGCGACGCAATCCGTTCAACCGTGTGCAGCGTGGTATCGCGCCGCTCGTGGGTTGCCGTAATATCGAGAAAAGTGATTTCGTCCGCACCGGCCTGGTTGTATCGCGCGGCGATTTCCACCGGATCCCCCGCATCGCGAATACCGACAAAATTGACCCCCTTCACCACTCTGCCGGCGTCCACATCCAGGCAGGGAATGATGCGCTTCGCGAGACCCACGCTTATTTTCCCCACTCGTCGCACAGGCTCTGGGCCGCGCGCAGATTCAATTTGTCCTCATAAATCGCGCGGCCGGTGATTGCCCCGTAGATTTCCCCGGCCTCCAGCAGTTGTTTGATATCCCCCATACTGCTGACACCGCCCGATGCGATGACGGGTACCTGAACCGCACGCGCCATCGCCAGGGTCGCGGGGATATTGACCCCCTGCATCATGCCATCGCGGGCGATATCCGTGTAGACAATGGCACTGGTACCACAGTCGGCAAAGCGCCGCGCCAGCTCTGTCGCCTGCAGGCTGGACACCTCCGCCCAGCCCTCGGTGGCAACCAGGCCATCTTTGGCGTCCAGGCCGACAATAATATGGCCCTCGAACTCCCGACAGGCGTCCTTCACCAACTGCGGATCCTTCACCGCAGCGGTACCGATGATCACCCAGCTAACCCCGGCGTCGAGGTAATGTTCGATAGTGTGCAGATCGCGGATTCCACCACCGATCTGCACCGGCAACTGCGGAAATGCCCCGGCAATGGCGGTGACCACCTCGCCGTTGACCGGGTTGCCGGCGAAGGCGCCATCCAGGTCCACCAGATGGAGCCGGCGCGCCCCCTGCTCAACCCAGTGCCGGGCAGTGCCCAGGGGATCGTCGGAAAACACCGTAGCCTCTTCCATCTCCCCCTGTCGCAGGCGTACACACTGGCCGTTCTTAAGGTCTATCGCGGGAATAACTATCATCTTGAATCTTTATGGTTGACGGTAGAATAGGGTTGATCCGCTCGCTGCCGGCTATCAGACAGCGCCGTCCCAGTGGACGAAATTCTTCAGTAGCTGCAGGCCCACACCGGCACTTTTTTCCGGGTGAAACTGGGTGGTGAAAAGACTGCCCCGGGCCGCTGCCGCGGCCAGTTGGATACCATAGTCGGCCTGTCCCACCATCGCGCTGTTGCCCCCGGCCGGTACATAATAACTGTGTACGAAATAAAACCGGCTCTGGTCGTCGATACCCTGCCACAGAGGGTGGTCAACAACCTGGCGCACTCGGTTCCAGCCCATATGGGGCACCTTCAGACGCGCACCCTCCGAGCTCAGTCCGGTACCGAAAAACTTTACCGGCTGCGGAAAAATGCCGAGGCAGTCGACTCCATTATTCTCCTCGCTGTGGCGCATCATGATCTGCATACCCACACAGACCCCCAGAACAGGCAGACCGGCCTCGATCGCCGAGCGCAGCAGAGGCTCGAACCCCGCCTGCCGGAATCCCGTCATGCAAGCGCCGATGGAACCCACTCCCGGCACCAGCAGGCGGTCCACTCCAGCGGCCTGGTCCGGTCCTCCGGCCAACACCACCTCATCCTCCGGCGCGACCCGCTTCACAGCACTGACCACCGAGTGCAGGTTGCCCATACCGTAATCCAACACAGCAATCCTCTGCATGGTCAGAGCACACCTTTGGTGGAAGGCGTGGCGCCCGCCATGCGCGGGTCCAGAGTCAGGGCCATGCGCAGCGCGCGGCCAAAGGCCTTGAAGACCGTCTCCACCTGGTGGTGGGCATTGTGCCCGCGCAGACAGTCGATATGCAGCGTTACCAGGGCGTGGTTTACGAAGCCCTGAAAGAACTCAAAAAACAGCTCGGTATCGAAGTTGCCGATGCGCTTCTGGGTAAAAGGCACATTCATTACCAGCCCCGGCCGGCCGGAGAAATCCACCACCACCCTGGACAGAGCTTCGTCCAGAGGTACATAGCTGTGGCCGTAACGGGTCATACCCTTTTTGTCCCCCGCCGCCTCGGCGATAGCCTTGCCCAGGGTAATGCCTATATCCTCCACCGTATGGTGGTCGTCGATATGCACGTCACCCTTGCAGCTGATGTCCAGGTCGATCATGCCGTGACGGACTACCTGATCCAGCATGTGTTCCAGAAAGGGCACCCCGGTATCGAACCGGCCGCGACCGGTACCGTCCAGATCGACGCTGACCTGAATCCGGGTTTCAAGGGTGTCGCGGTTGACGCTGGCCTTGCGCATGAGCTGCATCCTGTTTTGCGGGCCGTCCAAGCCGTCCCGTCATTTGCGATAGAAGGTGCGGATTATAGGTCCAATCACAGCGCCTGTGACCCGATTGTCTCGGATGAAACTTGATTCGACCGGGTGATTGATTAAGATACCGCGCATGGTAAAGCACCCCCGTCAAAGAACGCCCATCTGGGCGAGCCTGCTACTGCTGGTCGCACTGATCACGGCACAGCCGGTATTGGCGGAGCACATCCATTTCGCCGACCCCGCCCACGAACTGTGCGATATTTGCTTCAACCATATGCCGGCCACTCTGGGCAGCGAATACCGGATGCTCCCTGCGGCCGCGCCCCTGACCCCCTTTAGCCACAGCGCACCTGTTGCCAGCGACAGCCAGCCAGAGCGCCAGAGTGCCCGCGCGCCGCCCGCCTTCCTGTTACACCAGTAAAAAACCAACAATCCCGAAATTGGATTTCCGGTCTGCCGGGTTGCACCTAATAGTAATTGCCCGCAGCCGTGTAACAGGAACAGAACCGATGAAAAATTACAGCAAACTGGCCCTGGCAATCGCCGGCGCCCTCACTGTGCCCTATGGTTTCGCCCAGAGCGAGGTACTGGAAGAAGTCAATGTAACCGTCTCCCCTCTGGACAAGCCCGCTGATGCGGTAGCTGCGCCGGTTTCGGTACTCAGTGGAGACAAGCTGCGGGACAGGGCATCCGCAACCCTGGGTGACACCCTCAACAGCGAGTTGGGTGTGCACAACGCCTCCTTTGGGGGCGGTGTCGGCCTGCCGGTTATTCGCGGCCAGAGTGCCAACCGGGTCAAGATTCTGAGCGACAACCTGGATGTGGCCGATGCTTCCAACACCAGTTCCGACCACGCCGTTGGCATAGAACCACTGCTGGCCGAGCGCATTGAAATCCTGCGCGGCCCCGCCGCACTGCGCTACGGTAGCGGTGCCATCGGTGGTGTCGTCAACGTCATTGACGGCCGTATTCCCACCCGCTTGCCGGAGAAGACCTCCGGTGCTTTGGAGCTGCGCCACAACAGCGGCAACGACCAGGATGCCGGTGTGTTCCGCCTGGACGGCGGTGCCGGCCAGCTGGCCTGGTACCTGGACGGCGTCTACCGGGAAAACGGCGACACCCGCATCCCCGGGCTGGCGATTGTCGAACACGACGAAGAGCACCATGATGATGGGGATCACGCCGGGGAAGAGCACGAGGAAGAGTTCAACACCGATGGCTTTGTGGGCAATACCAACGGCCGCGCCCAAAGTGCCAGCGGCGGTCTTTCCTGGATTACCGACAGCGGCTTTGTCGGCCTTTCCATCAACCGGCTGGAAAACAATTACGGCATTCCCCAGGGCGCGCACGAGCATGAGCACGAAGAGGAGCACGCCGGTGAAACCCCGGAGGAACATGAGGCCCATGAGGAGGAAGGCCCCGAATCCGTGCGTATCGACCTGGCCCAGACCCGCTACGACCTGAAGAGCGAACACCGCTTCGACAGCGACTACTGGGACAAGCTCAGCGTACGCGTCGGCTACAACGACTATGAACACGTGGAACTGGAGAATGGGGAGCCCGGCACCCGCTTCACCAATAAAGCCTGGGAGAGCCGTATCGAAGTGACCCACGACGACGGCGGTGAATGGCGCGGCGCCTATGGCCTGCAGCTGACGGACAAGGATTTTGCCGCCGTCGGTGAAGAGGCCTTTATTCAGCCCTCCAACACCACCAGCGCCGGCGCCTTCGCGATGAAAGAGCGCAGTTGGGACAACTGGCACCTGGACCTGGGGGGCCGCCTGGAACGGGTGGAGGTAAACCCGGACCTGGGCAGTGACCGCAACTTCAATCTACTCGGCGCCAGCGCCGCCCTCCAGTACTTCCTCGCCGAACACCAGCATATCAGTCTCGGCCTCACCAGTGCCGAGCGCGCACCGGTGGCAGAGGAACTGTTCGCCGATGGCGCACACCTGGCAGAGGCGAGATACATCGTCGGCAACAGCGAACTGGATGCCGAGAACTCCGTCAACCTGGAACTGGGCTACCACCACCACAACGAAGAGGCGGCCGGCTGGCACGCCGCGCGGGTAGAAGTGAACCTGTTCTATAACCGCGTGAGCGACTATATCTACGCCCTCAATACCGGCCTCGAGGATGAGGAAAGCGAATTGCCGGTGTACGCCTACACCAATCGCGATGCCACCTTTTACGGTGCCGAAGCGTCGGTGCGCCTGCCACTGCGCGAATCTCTGTACCTGACCCTGTTCGGCGACAGCGTGCGGGCCCAGTTCGCGGACAGCGTCGCCGGGCAGAGCGACGATGTTCCGCGCATGCCGCCACTGCGCACCGGTATCGCCCTGGGTGGTGACTACCAGCAGCTGAGCTGGGAATGGCGCACCACCTATGCGTTTAAACAGGATCACCCCGGCGCCTTCGAGGAACCCACCGATGGCTACACACGCATGGACCTGACCGCGAATTACAACCTCCAGCTCGGCGATACCAACGCAGTGCTGTTTGCCAGTGCGCGCAACCTGCTGGATGAGGAAATTCGCAATTCAACCTCACTGTTGCGGGACTTTGCGCCGGAGCAGGGCCGCAGTATCGAGGCCGGTATGCGCTTCAGGTTCTGATCCCCGCCGTTCTCCACTGCCGCCGTCAATCACCCGGGGTTTGCCTGGTTGGTTGACGGTTGTCGGTGCCCTGGCAGCTTGTTGAAAAAGCCTTCCCTGGCTTTCCTCAACCCGGGTTCGCGGAGCCTTCCGCGAACCCGTCACGACAAATCCAGCAGCCACGCGCTCGATTTGCACTCCGGACATTCCTGTTAAACATCCGTTAAAATCGTTCCCCGCAGGTAATCACAACAGCCTTGGCATAGTGACCATATCTCCTACAATAGTGCCGTCACAACACTCATAAGCCCGGCGCCTAAATAGACGCCAGCCGACGCCCAAGGGCCCGGCCCTACCGGATCAACCATAGGGACTTGCAGCTTCATGGCCTGGATCAAGCGCACCGCCACCGCCCTGCTTATCGTTCTCCTGTTACTGGCCGGCGCCGTCGCCTGGCTGCTGGCGGGTATCGATGTCAACAGGTACAAACCCCAATTCGAACAGCTCGCTGCCAAGCACGGCATAGCACTGGCACTGGACGGCGATATCGGCTGGCAGTTGTGGCCGGACCTGGCCCTGCAGCTGGACGGCGTTCAACTGGCGCCCCTGGCCCAGCCCGATCAACCACTGGTGAAAGCGGATCGCATCGCCGTCGGGGTCGCGCTGATGCCGCTGCTGAAAAAGCGCATCGAAGCACAGGAAATACTGTTACAGAAGCCGCAAATCCAACTGACCGTCGATAAAAACGGGCGCGGCAACTGGCAGCAGCTGACCCAGGCGGTGGAAGAGCAGCAGAGCCGCGCGGCAGAGGAACCCCCGAAGCTCCAAGTACCCGCCGGGAAATCCGGACCCGGCGACCGGCAGCTACAGCTGGCGCTGGACAAATTGCGCATCGAAGACGGCCGCGTCAGTTACAGTGACGCTGGCAGCGAAACCCAGTACACCGTCGAGAAACTGCGCCTGACCGCCGACAACCTGGTGCCCGGCGGCGAGCCGGGGCAGGTCAGCGCCAATGCCCTGGTCAGCGGCAGCGCCCTGCAACAAGCTGTTACCCTGGAGCTGAACGGCACCCTGGCCCTGGACGAAGGCATCAGGGGCCTGCGCCTGCAGCCCCTGCAGCTGAGCGTATCCAGTGGTCCGGCGGCGGCCCTGGTTTCCCTGCGGGGCCACCTGCGCCGCAATGGCCCCGACGCGCCCTGGCGGATGCAGCTGAACCTCAAGGCCGAGGCCGAGCCACTGCGTCCCTGGCTGGATATCATGGGCACAGGCCTGTCTGTCCGCAGCGATACAGCCCTGCAGAAATTCAGTCTCGAAACCAGCATCGAGGGTACCGGGCGGAAACTCGAGCTGACCCCGCTGCAACTGCAGCTCGACGAAACCCAATTTACCGGCAGCGCCCAGCTGCGCAATGCGGACATGCCCGGACTGGATCTCACCCTGCGCGGCGGTGCGCTGATAGTCGATAATTACCTGCCGCCTCCCCCTGCGGAGGCATCGGCGGAGCCGGCGGAAGCACCTGTGGAACCGGCGCCTGCGGCAGCGGAGCCGGAGCCAGTCCCGCTGCCGTTGACCGCCATGCGCGGCTTCAACGCCAACATCGACCTGGGCATGGAACAATTGCGGGCCTTCGATATCCAGCTGGACAGGCCCCAGCTGCAATTGACCATCGACAATGGCCTCTACCGCCTGCAGAAACTTTCCGCCGGCCTCTACGGCGGTGAACTGAATACCAATGGCACCTTCAATGCCCGCGCCCAGTCCGCCGAGACCAGCGTCAGCGGCGGCCTGACCGGTGTCGAACTCGCCAGGCTGCAACAGGCCCTGTTTCCCAGCGAACGGGTAAAACTGTCCGGCAGCGCCAGCGTCAACTGGACCGCGCAAACCCACGGCGCCGACACGGCACAACTGCAGGAGCAGCTGCGCGCCGCCATACAAGTCTCCAGCGACCAGCTGGCCCTGGCACCCTTCAATCTGGAAAGGGGCATGTGCCAGCTGGTCAGCCTTGTCGAGAAATCGCCACTGCCCCAAAGGGAGTGGCCAGCGCAGACCCGCCTGCAGGACCTGCGCGCCAATATTGCCGTCGACGGCACACAAGTGCAGGTCCGCGAAATCCAGGGCGGTATTGAGAATATCGCCATGTCTGGAGATGGGAGTCTGGATCTGCAAAAAAGTGAGTTTGATTTTGCCCTCGGCCTTGCGCTGGCGGGCCAGAAGACCTCCGCCGACGGCTGTTCCGTACAGAATGACCGCTGGCGCAACCGCCCGCTGCCGCTGCGCTGCAAGGGCAATTTTGACGATGCCGGTATCGGCAGCTGCAAACCGGACAGCCGCCGCCTGGACGATCTGGTTCGCGAGGAGCTGAAATACAAGGCGGAGAAAAAATACGGCCGCAAAGTGCAGGAAAAAGTCGACGAACTCAAAGACAGGCTCAAGGGCCTTTTCCGGCGCGATTGATCGCCGGCCATAGATCCGGGGGGCGGTCCCATTGTCCCCCACTTTTGTTACACTGGCAGACTCGCTCAAGCCCACCGCCAACAACCCCAGCAGTCATGTCCCCAGAACAATTTCAGCACCGGGTGCTAACCTGGTTCGACCAGCACGGTCGCAAAGACCTGCCCTGGCAGCAAGACCTCAACCCCTATCGGGTTTGGGTATCCGAGATAATGCTGCAGCAGACCCAGGTGAGCGCCGTCATCCCCTATTTCGAACGCTTCATGGGCAGTTTCCCAACGCTGGGGGACCTGGCCGCAGCACCCCTGGATCGCGTGCTCGCCCACTGGAGCGGCCTCGGCTACTATGCCCGCGCGCGCAATCTGCACAAGTGCGCACAGGTCGTCGTGTCCACACATGGTGGGGCCCTGCCGGAAAGCCTGGAAGACCTGATCGCACTGCCGGGAATCGGCCGCTCCACCGCCGGTGCCATCGCCAGTATCAGTATGGGGCTCAGAGCGCCGATTCTGGATGGCAACGTCAAGCGACTACTGGCCCGCCTGCACAGGGTAGCCGGCTGGCCCGGACAGACGGCAGTCGCGAGAGAACTCTGGCAGCTGGCGGAGCAGTATACGCCCGCCACCAGAGGGGGGGACTACACCCAGGCCATGATGGACCTCGGCGCCACCCTCTGCACCCGCAGCAATCCCCGCTGCGGCGACTGTCCACTGGCCACCCACTGCCAGGCACACCGACACGGCGATCCACAGGAGTTTCCCGGCAAGAAACCCAGGCGAGAAAAACCGGTACGCAGCACCATCATGCTGCTACTGGAGCACAGCGGTGCGCTGTTTTTACAGCAGAGGCCTCCGCAAGGTATCTGGGGTGGTCTCTGGACACCACCGCAACTTGACGGCGGTGGTGAGGACGAAGTACGCCAATGGCTGGGTGCACAGGGCCTGAAAATTGCCCGGCTTCACCCCCTGCCGGAACTGCGGCATACCTTTACCCATTTCCACCTGGATATAAGCCCCCTGTGGGTTAAGCTGGCCTCAGTGCCGGCGCAGGTGGCCGAGCACTCCGGCAGCTGGTATAAACTGCGCCAGCTCAACCGCCCCCGGGCGGCGCAGGAACTGGGCCTGCCGGCACCGGTGGTCGGGCTTGTTCGACAACTGCAGACACTCGCCAGCCAAACTAGGGGATAACGTCATGTCCAGAACCGTCTTCTGTCGCAAATACCAGCGGGAGCTGGAGGGCCTGTCGGCGCCGCCCTTCCCCGGCCCCAAAGGTCAGGACATCTTTGAACATGTATCAAAGCAGGCCTGGCAGGAGTGGCTGGCGCACCAAACCATGCTCATCAACGAGAAACGCCTCAATATGATGGAGCCCTCCACACGCGCCTATCTGGGTGAGCAGATGGGCAAATTCCTCAGTGGCGAAGCCTATGACGCAGCCGAGGGCTATGTGCCACCGGAAGCCGGTGAAGGCGACCAAAAGTGAAGGCTCACTCACCAAAAACCGTCGAGCAATCAAGGGCTTGACTCGGCCCAAAGGAGCGGGTTTAATACGCGCCTCGCAACGCCCGGCAAGCCCGGCGACCGCGTCCGGCCCAGATAGCTCAGTCGGTAGAGCAGGGGACTGAAAATCCCCGTGTCGGTGGTTCGATTCCGCCTCTGGGCACCATCTCCAAACCCGCGTCAGTGCTAGCTTTCGCGGGTTTTTTATTTCTTGATAAATATTCTCGTTTGACGTCAAAAACCGCCAAAGTGTCAACGCAAAATTAAGAACATCCTTAAACTGGCATTTAATAGGTCGAGTAGGGCGCCCGTTAACCGTTAACGCCCTACGAGTTTTAGCTTGGCTGTATTAATTAATGCTGTGCGACGTAGACTAACTTCACGCACAAAAAATCAGATGGAACCTAAGCGGTCGTCCAACCATACCCTAAACAAACTCGGTGTTGAGTAGATGCCTTTGAAGAGGGCTTTGTAAGTACGTGTGGGGATATACAGGTATAAGGCTAGCGACTAAATTTAAACTGTCGACGCTTACATTCTAATTCATACTTCCATCATTATTCGCTGTTTATAAAACAAAATACGACTTGCTCGTAATGGGCTTGCAATAACCATCATTTAGTTAATACTGAATAGATACCCCTCCCACTACGTAAGGATACATACTATGAAACATGTATTACTTATTGTTTTTATGGCATTTTCCATCTTGGCAAATACTGCTCATCACTTTCAATCTGACCTGGTAAAACAATATCCAGAGTATAATATTGGCGATGTGTTTGTGTTTGAATCAGCAGACAAAGCATCCACAGTTTTTATTTTAACCGCTAACCCCTCCGCACCAGGTAAAGGAGGAAATAGCGCCAACCTAACACCAGCTACAGCATTTGGTTCTGATGGTTTATACAATATCCATATTGCAACACAGCCTGATATCAAAAAAGGCTCAACCTATACGTTTCAATTTGATGGCGAGCAAATGCGAGTCGGCTCAATAGATAACCCCAATGCAAAAATAGGTGATAGAGGCGAATTAGTTACCACAGGTAAAGTGGGTAGCACACTGACACTCGATAATGGCATTAAAATTTGGTCAGGTCGTGTGATCGAACCTTACTTTGTCGATGCCTATGACTTTGGTAGTTTTCATGAAGGAATTAATAACGGAAAACTCGATAAAAATGCCTTTAAAAAAACAGAAAAAGATATCTTTGATGAGGCTCGCATTAGCGCAATTGTAGTAGAGATCCCCAATAAATTGTTACCAGAAACTGTGTATGTTTATGGAACAACCGCCACACAAGAATCTGATCATAATATGTGGGTTCAAATTAATCGTATGGGCAATGTGTTAGTCCCTTATATGTTTCTTTGGGACTCACCCACGGTTCGTTTAGAACATGATCAACATCGTCCCGATGGGGATCAAAGGCATCAAGCCACCATTTCAAATAATGTGTTTCGCGCTGTATCAATCGCTGGCGGACAAAAAGACCCTACCGACTATGCCAATACCCTAGCGAAACAACTCACACCTGATGTACTTGCCTATAAAGTTGGCACGACAGCAAAATACGGTATTGGTACACAAGGTGGCCGACCACTTAATGATGACCCAACAGATGTCGTCTTATCAGCTTATTTAGGGGTACCTATGACAGATTATATTAACAACCCTAAACGCTACAGCAATGAATTCCCCTATCTAAACCTTGCTAATTAATCTACATCTCATGGCAAAAGTGTTTAACTTTTGTCTTAATTAGCGTTGTCCCGCAAGTGTCGCCTGTTTAAACGCAGCCGCTAGCCTTATACCTGTATATCCCCACACGTACTTACAAAGCCCTCTTCAAAGGCATCTACTCAACACCGAGTTGGTTTAGAGTGTGGTTAGAGAACCGCCTACGATAGGACACTCCATTACTGCCAGGAAAACCCCATGGCTATTGGCTGCCGGTCATTTTTGGCTGTGAAAAACTTTTTCAAAACTCTTCATTTTTCTTCAATTTGTGAAATCCGGAAAATCGCTACAGCCCACGGCTGGTGGAGGTTTGCGGTGTTTTCCAATTTCGCTGGCTAAAGAAAAGCGCAAAACGCGCAGGCGTGGGGAGGAGTGATCGCCGGGCCTTTTGGGGATTCCATTTTTGTTGGGTTTAGCGTCAGCTACTTAGTTAAGTATTTGAATTTTCTGGACTTGTTAGATTTGGCGGCGTGATAACCCCGCACCGCTGGCGGCAAAATGCAATGAAAAGAAATGAAATCAGGAAAGGTCCAGCGGCTCGCCGGTGTAGTGCGTAGAAGTCGCCCTTTCCACCGGCCGCACCGACAGGGGATGACCAGCGTATTCAATATGCGGATGCAGGTAGGGTTCAAAGGAGGCAGTGTCCTCTCCCCCACTGAGCCAGTCCCGCACAAAGTTCTGATCGGCCGGCGCGACCATGGGCAGGGATTTATCGTGATATTTCCTGGTCCTGGGATGGGCCGCGATGGTGATGATGGAACAGCTCAACATGTCGCCCCAGGTCTTATACAAGCCGCAAAAGAAAAAGGGTTCGCCATAGCTAAATTCAACGGGATTCTTGCCATGCAGACTTTCCACCCAGGCGGTGGCGGGGATCAGGCATCGGGATTTACGATATTCGGGCCGTTTATCCAGTTTTTGCCAGTTGCTGTTGATGGACCAGTATTTGCGGTGTGGTTTCCAGTTTTCCCCGTCCCGTTCCAGATACAGGTGCCAGATTGCATTTTCCACCTCCGGCGCGCCGTGCCTGGCAGTAACAATGGAAATCTGCTGAGTGGGCCTGCGACGACGATCGAAGATCATGCGCTCCGGGTGGTTTACACCGTATCGCTCCAGAAAATGCTCTAAACCGGCGCTATCATCCACATCGAATACGCTACACATTGCTCTCCTTACCTTCAGCTCTCTTTCTGAGCTCTTGCACCAGCTCCATTTCCTGAATCACCGCCCGGCGATGATTCAGACCATCCAATATAGCGACACGCAAATCACACCCAACCGCGGCAGAATAGGTGCCGTAAAACTCCAGGTAATTCAACAGCTGGATCTCATACATGGGTTGCCGGTCATAGCGCTCCAGCCGAAAGCGGCGGATCTTTACCGGCTCTCCATCGATAATAATAGTCCTGGGCCGCATCGCGATACCTCTTGCGAATACTGTACAAAAATACAGTATAGGCCAGACCAGCAGTGCACTGTCAAGCCGCACAGTACTATGACTCACTTATGAGTTGTTAATGGCAGAACTTTGACCGAACCAAGGATTTCGGTCACAAGCTGAAGATGGTATTGGCAAAGCAGAGACTTTGCCGTGTAAGCTAAGAAAATAGAAAACCAACAATTGTTGGAGATCGCACAGTTTATTTTAAAAGGTTCAATCTTCTGGCAATATATGGGATAACATCTCCTGCAGCAACTTGGTGTGCTTTTAATTCCAGGCCAGTTGCAGAAATCTTATCAAGATTTCCTGAGCCACCCACTTCATTAACATCGTCTATGAAATATTCTAATTTTTTCACTAGTGGAAAAAGTATGCTACCGGGATCGCATTTACTAGATATATTCTCCCCAGAAAAATTAGACTTCTTAGACAATTCGGCAAAATTGATTTCATCAAGCATTAGCTCATTGAATAGATCTATATCTGTGACCTTAATAACACATAAAAATATAACTATACCCATCGGCTTGTATTCAGACTCGCTGGCAGAGGCATAATATGCAGACAGACTGGCATAAGCTCTTTCTAATTGTCGCAACGAAATATTAAAATAATCGGCTAAAGCATCAATCGTATGTATAAATTCGTCAAATTGATTTCCTACATCTATTCTATACCAATCAAATAAATATCTATTGTACCTACTGGTGTCTGCAATGTCGGGCCATCCTTTATTTTTTGGGAGTGACAGTTCAAAATTTATGAATTTTTGCAGGTACGCTTGCGCTTCAATAGCATCCCCATATACACATTTAATAGATTGCTCAAGCTGCTTTTTATGCATGACCAATAAAAAGACCACATTCTTAACTAAAAATAGATGTTTTATCTTTTCCAGAATCTCCACAGCATAGTTTGGCCTGCACCGATCCAACTCATCAATAATGATAACGAGTGGTTTATTTTTCTCTGGGCTCAATAGGGATGGCAACTCAGAAAGTAAACTCTTAAAAGACTCCAGCGTTTTAATATCTTTAGCGTGTGAGGTCAGCCTTTCTTCAATAAAGTCACCAACAGCATTTGAAACGCCTCTGGCAAGGTCCGATTTAATATCACCTAAAGCTTCGATTTCACTGTCACCAACTACGCCTAATGTAGCAGCTTTTATTGCCATCTTTGTGGTGGCGCCGGCTAATTTTGCTCCGATGTTTGCTGCTTGCCTTTTAAACTCTTCACTCTTATCTTTAAGTTTAATTTTATTTTTTTCCAAATAAGAGTTTACCGCACCAGCAATTGTGATAAATGGGTCATCTAAATAGTCACTCGCAAAGGCATCAATATAGATATTTGGAATTTTTTCTTTGGACAGCATTCCCTGCCACATTTTTGCAAATGTTGTCTTTCCTTCTCCCCAATTGGCGTCCAACGAGATAACAAGTTCATTTTCAGATTTGGTGACAAAATTCAATAATGCTTGCCCACAACTCCTTCGCTCGAAAATGTCATTTTTAAACGAATCATCCTCATCAATTTCTATTGGCGGATTTGCTAGGCGCATTTTAATTTCTCCAACCATTATTATTCAAAATTAATCGAACAGCAGAATGCTCGACTCTCAAATAAAAAAGAAAACCCGTGTTAGCATAGTCGCGCGACCAACCTGCTAACACGGGTAACTCAAGGAGACATCATTGTGCCTTTAAATAGAAAGCGGTTTCAAACTTCGATGATCGATGACGATGATAACGGCGACAAGGACCTGTATTCAAACCGGGGCCAAAAGCCTGATGACGAACAAAAACCACAGGAATCCGACAAGCCAACACCCGATAAGGATTAACGCTTTTTCTTCAGGTAGCGCACTTCCACATGCCTGACTTCACGGCTGGGGATGTAGGTCAGGTTGTCTCCCCAGCTGCTACTGCGCACAGACTCTACCGCTTTCCAGTCTTCCCAGTCCGGTTTTTTCTTTAGATTCACATAAAGAGCGATGTTGCCGGCCCGATCGGTTTCATAAAGCGGCACAGCCGCGTCGTCAAATTCCTGCACAGAATCGCAACTGAGCTTGGTTCCGTCCAGCAGGGTGACAACCACTTGCGTGGGGGATATTCGGGTGTCCTGCTGCAAGCGGTTCCACAATGCCCCCTGGCCGTTATCGGTGGTGAGTCCGGCCCGGTAGAGCAGTTCAAAATACCAGCGCTGTCCCCAGCCCCGCCAAAGCAATCCTGTCACCCAGCAGGACAGGGCCGCAGCCAGACTGGCGAGAATATAAGATCCGCTCCGCAGGTTCAGTACATAGTAAAACACCAGCCATCCAATCAGGCCGTAGACCAATATACCGTATAGCAATTCGTCCTTTCGCTCCCCTTCCCTGAATCCCTGCCGAGCCACCGAATGACCGATAGCCGGTAGCCAATACCACCTGGATATAGATAGGTAACTCTATTAATTCCTTGACCATGATTTTTCTCCTTGTTTACGCCTTTATACCATTGAGTTTGCTTTGTATCCCCTCGATGTCGCTACCGGCCGAGGTGTAGGTGCTGGCGCTTTCCGGCGCCTGGCTTGTGCCGCTGCCTGCCGTCACGCCCAGGTGCTTGTGGGTGGCCAAATCCTCGGCGAGGGTTTTGACCACCCCGATCAAATCACTGAGCAGCTGCAGTACATTGTCGGATGCATTGCCGAGCCAGATGGTGCCGCCGTCCTCCACCTTGATCACCTGTTTGAGTTTGGCGATCCGCTCGGCGATATTGCCCACATGCTCTTTCAGATCCCGCGCGGCGATGCTGTTGAGATCGCTGGCGGTGGTGAGGTTTAAATTGTCCAGCGCGGACAGGTTGGCGGTGCCGCCGCTCAGCAGGCGCAGCGCGCCCAGTGCTTCAATTAATTTCAACCCGGCGATCTCTTCCAGCGAGTGTTGGCGTACCTGTTTGTGCTCGCTGTCGTAATCGGCCAGGTGTTCCGCGGCTGAGTCTTTCCGCTGCAGTGCCGTCTCGCGAATATCGCCGTGTGTGTCGCGGCTCCAGTGGCCGTTGGCATCCACTTTTTGCCGCACCGCTTCACTCTGCTGCTACAGGGATTCCTCGCGATCCAGCGCTGGCAGGCCCATATGGCGGCCCAGCAGGGTGCGGATAAACGGCTGGTCCGGCCGGCCGAAGGCAAACGCGAGCTCCACCAGTGCGCCCGGTTCCGGAAAGCCGAACTGGCCCCGTTCGTTGCCGGCATAGGCTAGTGGCAGGGGCACGCTGCGAAACACGGGCACGGCCCTGTCCGGCTGGCCCTGTTCGTCCAACAGCTGCACATCCACCGCGAAGCGTGGCCGATAGGCGTCCGCCAGTTGCGGCTGCGCCGGGGGGTCGCTGACGGCCACCACCTGTGCCAGCAGCGGCAGGTGCAGGCGACTTTTCAGGTCCGGGTAGGCGCGGTCCAGCAGCCGTTTCAGTTGCGCGTCCACGAGTCCGCGCTCCAGGTGAAATGAAATCAGGAAAGGTCCAGCGGCTCGCCGGTGTAGTGCGTAGAAGTCGCCCTTTCCACCGGCCGCACCGACAGTGGATGACCGGCGTATTCAATATGCGGATGCAGGTAGGGTTCAAAGGAGTCGGTGTCCTCTCCCCCGCTGAGCCAGTCCTGCACAAAGTCCTGATCGGCCGGCGCCACCATGGGCAAGGATTTGTCGTGATATTTCCTGGTCCTGGGATGGGCCGCAATGGTGATGATGGAACAGCTCAACACGTCGCCCCAGGTCTTATACAAGCCGCAAAAGAAAAAAGGTTCGCCATAGCTAAATTCAACGGGGTTCTTGCCGTGCAGACTTTCCACCCAAGCGGTGGCGGGAATGAGGCAGCGGGATTTGCGATATTCGGGCCGCTTATCCAGTTTTTGCCAGTTGCTGTTGATGGACCAGTATTTGCGGTGTGGTTTCCAGCTTTCCCCGTCCCGTTCAAGATACAGGTGCCAGATGGCGCTTTCTACTTCCGGCGCGCCGTGCCTGGCAGCAACAATGGAAACCTGCTGAGTGGGCCTGCGGCGACGGCCAAAGATCATGCGGTCAGGGTGGCGAACGCCGTACTCACGGAGAAAGCGCTCGATTCCAGCATCGTCTTCCACATCGAATACGCTACACATTGCTCTCCCTAGGGCCTGTTAACACTAATTTTGATAAAATCTGCGTTTATGGAAATCACAAAATCGCAATTCAAAATTATCGAACACCTGCTGCCTTTACAGCGAGGTAACGTCAAAATACCGAATATACAGGTCATAAACGCTGTTTT
>NZ_JBFLAB010000050.1:0-30031 GCF_040742695.1 Microbulbifer discodermiae
GCCAGTGCACCTGGAATCTGCTGAGAAGTAGATTCCAGGTGAAAAAACAAACAATCTCAGGGTTGTTTTGGTCAAATTCAGGCCCGCACCAGAAAATACTGATACTGCCGTAGCGATTGTTGAGTTATTCAGACGTTCCCTAGTTCAGTAATTCCAGACTATTGCAGCAACTCTGGGAGATTTGAGCGAAAAACTTTGCCAATTTTAACCAGTTTGTCACCGGCCAGCCTGATCCTTTCCTTGTCTTGTGCGACTACCTTGTCCTTATTTACCAAAAAAGACTTGTGTACCTGAATAAACCGGTCTTTGGGCAAGGTTTCGACAAAGTGTTTAAGGGTTGCGGCAGTAAGCAGGCAGGAATCTTCCAGCCAGACCTTGACGTAATTGCCATAGGCTTCAAAGCACTGCACCTTGTCCAGATCAATTTTTCGATGCTCCCTATCCACCCGAATCACAATATGGCCCGGCACCACAGGTACTACCGTTTCTCCAGCGCGGCGTCGAACCTTATCCAGCGCCTGGGCAAAGCGCTCGGTGCTGATGGGTTTCAGCAGGTAGTCGGTCACATCCAATTCAAAGGCTTCCAGCGCATGCTCCTGGTAGGCAGTGCACAGAACCACCTGCGGCCGGCCAAGCATTACTCTCAGCATATCCAGGCCCGAGAGCACTGGCATATGAATATCCAACAAGATCAAATCCACCGGCTGTCTGGCCAGAAAAGCCAGGGCCTCGGCGGCGTTATAGCACTGCCTTACTATCTGGATATCGGCGTGGGCGCGGCTATGATGCAGCAGCACTTCATGGGCCAGGGGTTCATCGTCAATAATCAGGGTGTTCACAGCTGTAGCCTAAGCCGGGCATGCCAGTGCTGCTCTTGTGCTTCGCTTTGCAGGGTGAAGCGCTGCGGATAACTTAATTGCAGGCGGCGTTTCAGGTTTGGCAAACCCATACCATCCGGTACCTCATTGGCAGACCGTCGGGGCAGGCTGTTATTACATTCAAACTCCAGTTCAGTATCCTGTATCCGCAGGGAGAGCCGGATATGGCACTCGTCCTGGCTGACTTCCGCTCCGTGTTTAAAGGCATTTTCCACCAACATAATCAATAGCAGCGGGGCAATCTGCCACTTGCCATCAGGCACCTGGAAGTCCGTTTCGATCCGGCAGCGGCGCCCCGCTCGCACCCGTTGTAATGCCAGGTAGTTTTGCAGGTAGGCCAGGTCATCCTCCAGCGACACTCTGGGTTTTTGCCCCTGGTAAACCACATAGCGCAGCAGGTCAGACAGTTTCAATACCAAAGGCGCGGCCTGGGCCGATTGTGCCAGGCACAGGGCATAGAGGCCGTTCAGGGTATTAAACAAAAAATGCGGGTTAACCTGCTGCTGCAGTACTTTAAGCTCGGCTCGGGCCTGTTCCCGGGTGAGTTCGGCCAGTTCACGGGCGCTTTGCTGGCGTTCAAAGGCTAGAATCAAAGGCAGACTGATGGCCCAGATAATGGTCGCCACAAGCAGATTCAGGGTATCGAAGGGGTTATGGTTTTCCGAGGGCAACAGGCTCAGTTCGGCAATATTCAAGGGTAACTGTATTACCAGAGCGCCAAACAGCGGATAAGACAATAGCAACCAGCCGGCACTGCACAGCAAAAACAAATAGACACCCCGGCCCGCCAACACCTTTCGGATCAGCAAATAACGATTGACCCAATAGTAGGCGAATACCACCAGCGCCATCAGCGAAAACTGCCACAGGTAATACAAGGTTAGTGACCATTGTCTGAGCATCTGGCCAATATCCAACCTGGGTTCCAACGGCTGGTTGTGCATGGGGTCAGGGTTATACACAAAAATACCGCTCATCAGTATGACCCAACCACCGAGACACAGCAGCAGGGCCGCATCCAGCGACAGCAGATAGCGCCACCAGGATAGCCTGCTACGGGCGCCCGGTAAGTGCTGGTAGGCCTGGTGCAACCAATACATCAGCGACAGCCCCGCCGCCAAGCCCCAAAAGGGTACACCCAGCATCAATTCCCTATTGTCCAGCAGCCTTTCCTGTAGTGCCAGGCTGCAGGCCGGATAGGCGATAAACCCCAATGTCCAGCACAGGTAACGCCGCCAGCCAGATAAAGACGGTAGCAGAAACTGCGCTATCAACAGCGGCAGGCTTTCCACCAGCAGTTGCAGTGCCGGCAACCAATAGAGCGCCCAAATCCCGTGAACGTCGAAGTCGTGGCTTTGGGTTTGCGGTACATCATTGTGCAGGCGGAATACGGTTTCCGCCAATACCGCCACCAATACCGGCAACAGTGGCAATAGGGCTTGTGGGTTCGGGGGGGAAGTGACCAATCTCGCCATGCTGGGGAAACCTGCTCGCAAAGCGCAAATGCCAATTGTTGGCTAGCTGCCAGGGTCTGTCAGCCAAATCATGACAAACCTATCCATTTTACTGATAAACGACAATTTACCCCACTGAATTCATTATGTCATAAAAACCATCTGCTTCGTCATCAAAGCCTTTATGCCCTATACAGCCGTAGTTAGCCTGATAAAAAACCACGGGATGCCCCAATGCTACAGCTCCACAATATCAACAAAACCTACCGGGATGGCACCCGGGCCCTTAAAGACATCTCGCTGCAGTTGGGCACGGGCATGCTGGGCCTGCTCGGTCCCAACGGTGCGGGCAAGTCCAGCCTGATGCGCACTATTGCCACCATACAGGCGCCGGACAGCGGCCGTATCCTGTTTGAAGGGCGGGATATGGTTCAAGAGCCGCATCGGCTACGCAGCCGGCTGGGTTATCTGCCCCAGCATTTTGGTGTCTACCCGCATATTTCCTGCTACGCCCTGCTTGAGCATCTGGCAATACTGAAGGGCTTGCAGGACAAACCGCAGCGCCGCCGGCAGATTGATCAGGTATTGGCGCTGACCAACCTCACCGGACAGGCAACCCGACAGCCAAGCCATTTTTCCGGTGGACTACTGCAGCGCTTTGGCATAGCCCAGGCCCTGCTAGGCAACCCGCAGATTCTGATTTTCGATGAACCCTCCGCCGGGCTGGACCCGGCCGAACGGCTGCGCCTTCACCAGCTATTACACGATATTGCCCGAACACGCGTGGTGCTGCTCTCCACCCATATTGTTGAGGATATTGAGCATTTGGCCGGGCACACCGCCCTATTGATCGACGGTGAAATTGTTGCCTGCGATCCTACCCGCGCCTTATTCAGTTGCCTGGACGGAAAGATTTGGCAAGGTCCGGCGAAACACCCGTTACCTGGCAATACACAACTGCTCGGCCAGCGCCTGCACTATGGCAAGCCGATGGTGCGTCTCTTCAGCCAACAGTGCCCGGCTGCGGATTTTGAACCTGTTCCACCCAGTCTGCAGGACAGCTATTTTCTGGCCCTGCAAAAACACACAGGGGCAATCGCCTGATGGCTGGCGCGCGCATTTTTAATGAGGTGCAACTCATCCTGCGCCAACCGCTTTGCTGGATACTGGCACCATTGGCGGGTTTGTTCGGTTTTTTTGTCGGCCGGGGCATCCATATTCGCCAGGCAGAGTTGTTCAGTGACCCGCATCTGTTCCATCTTGTGGGTGCCCTGTGCCTGATGGCACTGCCCTTGGCAAGCTGTCTGCTGGCGGGATTTGCCCTGTATCGCGCCACTGGCCATAAGATGCACGAGTTAACCCTGGCGGCCCCACTATCCCAGGCCAGGCAGCAGGCCATTCAGGCCATCGGCCTCTGCCTGGTGCTGATCCTGCTCGGTGTACTGGCGGCACTTGGTGTGCTAGCTGGCCTGATCAGCAGTGCCGAAAAGCTACCGGATACGCTTGGCCTGCTGACTGCAGCTTTAAAATTACAGGGCTTGCAACTGCTGATCGGTATACCGGCAGTATTGCTGTTTGTGTCGACTTTCTGGCTACTGCGTAACCTGAGTCTATCGCCGCTGCTGGTTTATATGGGCGGTTTGTTGTGGTTTATCAGTTATATCCTGCTGGCCAGTGCCAGCGGTTCACCGCTAATGGCGAGTTCCCAAACACCCGCACCCTGGTTGTTAAGCGTAATGGGATACCTGGATTGGCTTGGTCTTACGGCGCTAATGGCCAAACAGACTGATGTACTCATGCTCAGCGTAAACAGGATACTGATTTGCCTTATGGCCTTCACAATGGCTTTTATTGCGTTTCACCTGGCCGGGCGTTGTTTCGCGTATCGGGCAAAATCCTCAGCACAGCGTTTAAGCCAGCCGCGCGTACAAACTCCAGCCCTGTTCGCCTTTACTGCGGTTAAACCGCGGGGTCTTGTACAGTTTTCAGCCCTGGTGCGCATGCAGTGTGCGCAAGTTTTTCAATCCCCGGTGGTGTGGTTGCTGGGCCTGGTCTGGTGTTGTGTGGTCATTGGCGAAACTTACCCCTCTTTCAACCATGCAGAACCCGGTGCACAGCTGGCTGGGCGGAGCCTGGACGCCATCAACCGCACTATGTGGGATTTGGTACCGCTGGCTGGCTCAATGCTGCTGCTGTATTTCAGTGATTGGCTGACCCGGCGCGATCAACGGCTGAATATCGCGGGTATTGTTGATGCCCTGCCACTCTTCCCGTCCGCTGCGCTACTGGCCAGAGTGATCAGCCTGCTGGCCCTGCTCCTGGCATTGTTGCTGCTGGCCGCCATGGCATCCACAGTGTGCCAGTGGCTGAAACAGAGCCCTATAGAGCTGGGTGACTATGGGCATTTTATCCTCTACTCGGGACTGCCGCTGGCAGCACTGGGAACCGTGTTTCTGGCCATTCAGGCAGTTGTGCGCAATCGCCTTGCTGCACTGGTACTCTGTTGTCTGCTGTTGATCCTGCGCTTTACCCCCCTTGCCGACCTGCTGAGCCTGCATCACCCTTTGCTGCGCCCGTTTGCAACACCGCTGATGGCTGCGGATGGGTATATCGGCTATAGCGCTAATCTGGACGGTTTCCAGGCCTTTACCCTCTTCTGGTGCCTGCTGGTCGCACTGCTGCTTTTCACCGCCATTCTGGCAAACCCGCAGGGCCGAAAAATCGGTATGTACTGGCGAAACATTCCGTCCTTGCTAGGTTTAGCTGCGCTGGCCAGTTTGCTGGTGCAGCAAGGGATAGGCATCCAGACCGGGCTGGATGCCAATGGTCGCAATTTGGACCCGGACAGCCGCGCAGCTTTGCTGGCTGATTATGAAAAGGGCTATCGGTCTTTTGCCGAGCTGCCGATGCCGGTCGTCGCCAAGGTCAGCACCCGGGTGGATTTCTTTCCTAGGCAACGCCAGGTACGGGTGAATGGACACTATCAGCTGCAAAACCCCCACTCCCAGGCAGTACAAGCCTTGCTGGTGGGTGAGCACTGGCAAACCCCACTGAGCCATATCCGCCTGAGTGCGGAAGCAGAGTTGGATTACAACCGCAAGCTGGGCCAGCGGGTGTATCAATTGGCAACGCCACTGCTCCCGGGGCAATCCCTGAGGCTGGATTTCAGCCTAGTGCTAGTCCAAAATGGTTATCAGCCGCTGCCTGCCCATAAGATACTCACCGAAAACTTCAGCTATCTGCGTGCTGTTTCCTATTTCCCAGCTATTGGTTATCAGTCAATACGCGAACTTGACAGCGAGGATCTGCGCCGCCAATTTGATCTGCCGGAAAAACCGCAGCAGTCTGTGGAACAGGCACTAGCCTCAAGAGATAAAAGCAGAGATGGCTACGACTGGTCGCAAATGGATACACAAATCTCTACCCCACTCGATTATCAGAGTTTTACTCAGGGTGAGTTGGTGAAAAGCTGGCAACAGGATAAGCGCCAGTTCCGTCACTTTGTCACCCGGCAGCCGGTACGCAATCTGCAGGGATTTATTGCGGCACCCGTGCAACTGCGTAGCCGCCGCTTGGGCACGACAACTCTACAGGTAGCTTATTTGCCGCAACATCGGACCAATGTGGAAATGACGCTGGATGCCATGGCGCAAACCGTCCGTTTTTTATCTTCACATATCGGTCCCTATAACGGCCATACACTGACCCTGGTGGAAAAGCCCGACATCGGCCCCACTGGCTATGCTCTGCCGCAATTGATGCTTATTGGCAGCCGGGTCGGCTTTCGCAGCCTGCAGAATGCAAAATTGCCCTTCAGCCAAGCCTATCGGCGCACTGTACATGAAACTGCGCATCAATGGTTCGGTCATTGGTTTGGCAATGGTATTGCACAAGACAGCGCCTTCCTGGTGGAGTCCCTGGCCAAATACATAGAACTGGTGATGCTGGAGCGTTACCGGGGCAGAGCTGCCATGCGGGCGCTGATCGCCTATGAGCGCGCGCGTTATGAAACGGCCGAAGGCCATAACCGCCAAGCTTTGCTCAGCCTGGTCAGTGCCGAATCCCCCCATGACCAGTATTCCCGCGCTACCCTGGCTTTCGCCCGGCTGCGCCAGGCAATAGGCGATGCCCCTATCCTTGCCGCACTTGGCGAGTTAAACAAAAAGCATGGCTATCCCGCCCCGCCCGCAAGCTCTGTGGATTTTGTCGAGGCCCTTGTGCGCCAGGTACCTGCCCAGCGTGAATTGATCGAGATCCTGTTTATCCGCCCTGTATCTGTGGCCCAGTGGGTGGAAGATCTAGAAACAGAATAACCCTAAAGTCGTTGACCGTATGGGGTTAGCTCCTATCAATGGTTATTTGACTTCTATAAAGGGAAATAGACAAGTCAGCTATTTGCTCTCTCAAGTAAAGCCTCTCTATCCATGTCGCTCGAATACCATTGATGCTGTAGAAGGCGCCTGCAATTTGGCCACAGATAGCTGCAGTCGTATCGGCGTCATCTCCGAGATTTGCGGCGGCCAGTACAGCTTTGTCATAGGAGTCTGTTGTAGCGAAACACCATAGTTAGGTTTTGGATCTATTGTGCGTCTCTTTCTTCCTTTATTTTCTTCCTGTTACCTTGGGCCTTCAATATTTCTGGCGAAGAAGTGGCTCTGGCCATCGGCTTTCACCCGGTAGAGTTTGGCGGGGCGATTGCTGCCTGTTTTGACATTTCCGGTTTCCTCCAAAATATCTGCATCCAGGATGCGTCGCCGAAAAGATTTTTTCTCAACGCTATTTCCCAACACTATCTCAAAGGTCTGCTGCAGTTCAGTTAGCGTGAACTCACGGGGCAGTAAATTAACAGGCAGCGATGTGTACTGCACTTTGCTTGTTAGGCGCCCATGGCAACTTTTCAGTATCTCCGTATGATCAAAAGCCAGGTCAAACTGCTGCTCTGCTTTCTCCACCGGGACCCAGGCCACTTCTTCGGAGCTGCCGTCCCTGCTAAGCCTGATTTCTTCACTGGCAATCAAGGCCAGATAGGCCACCGTCACAGACCAGCCCCTCGGATCCCTGTCACGGCTACCAAAGCTCTCTACCTGTTCCAGGTAGGGGGTATCGACACCGGTTTTCTCCAATAACTTGCGGCGGGCGGTATCCGCCAGTGTCCTGTCTCGCTTGAGGTCGATAAATCCCCCGGGTAATGCCCAGCAGTCCAAAGCGGGGTGTTGCGCCCGCTTTACCAGCAGGACCTGCAGTTGGCTATCTCTAATCGTAAAGATTGCCATGTCGACGGAGGTGAGGGGCACATCAAAGTCATGGATATTGTAATCAGTCAAAAATGCCTTTTCTGACAGTTTTCGGGCCATTTGGGTTACCAGTGGACGGTTAGAGTCTGTAAGCCACTATGTTAGTGTCATAACGACACTAAGAAAAGGGGCGAGAATATATGCTTATGAATTTTTTCAATCCGGAAGGTTGACATATAAGTGGCACTAAGCCACTATCCCCTCAAGCTAACCGCAGAGGTGGGATTCACCCGGTCAGCTACAGCCAGCCAGGTCGCGCTGGCATGCGTGCCGGCCCGGATAGACTGGGCTGTGTTCCGGCCCTTCCTTCAGGAGAAATCTCCAGGTAGAGAAGGGGTAATAGCAGCAAGGGGTTTGCTGACATGACTAATAGCAACAACAGGCTATTCGATTTTCTGGTCTTTATCGGTCGTTTCCAGCCATTCCATCGGGGGCATCTCGCCGTTGTCGAGGCAGGCCTGGCGCGGGCAGAGCAAATGATCATCCTGTGTGGCTCCGCCCACCAACCCAGGTCGGTCCGCAACCCTTGGACCGTGGCTGAACGTGAAGCCATGATCCGCGGCGCTGTGCGGGAAGAGGATAACCCCCGCATCCATATCGCCCCTTTGATGGATATTGTTTACAACGACGAGTCCTGGGTAAAAAATGTTCAGGCAACCATCAATGGTATGGTCACTGCGCACCACCGCGTGCCCCATCGCCGGCCCAAACTCGGGCTCATTGGCCACAGTAAGGATCACAGCGCCTACTACCTCAATTTATTCCCCCAGTGGGGGGCGGTGGAAGTAGAGAATTTCAAAGGGATCAGTGCCACACCTATCCGCGAGTCCATCTTCGCCCAGGGCAGCAACTACATCGCCGGGGATGCCGTGAATGTGTTACCAGCCAATGTACAGCGGGAAATGGCGGCCTTCTGTGAAACCCCCGCCTTCGCTGCGGTGAAAGGTGAACAGGAGTTTGTCGCAAAGTACAGGCGGGCCTGGGAGGCAGCTCCGTATGAACCGACGTTCGTCACCGTCGATGCGGTCGTGGTCCAGAGCGGCCATGTTTTGATGGTGGAGCGCAAGGCGCGACCCGGCAAAGGCTTATTGGCCCTGCCCGGTGGTTTTGTCGACCAGGGAGAGAAGCTGGTGGATGCCTGCCTGCGGGAGTTGCGCGAAGAGACCCGTTTAAAGGTGCCGGCACCAGTGCTCAAAGGCTCTATCAAAGGCCGGCAGGTTTTTGATGACCCGCACCGCTCGGCCCGGGGCAGAACCATCACCCACGCCTTTTATATCGAACTCCAGCCCAACAAGGAGCTGCCCAAAGTGAAGGGTGGAGACGATGCCAAAGATGCCATGTGGGTGCCGCTGGCTGACCTGGACCCCAGCCAGATCTTTGAGGATCACTATTTCATTATTCAGGAGTTGACCGGAATGTAAAACAAAGCCTTCCCCTTCCATAAAGGTTTGTGGGGGCAATAACCAGGAGTAGGGAAAGACCCGGCTCCCCTATCGATGACAGGAGGATTTCCGTCATGACCATTGCAAATCGCAACTTCATTTTGAATGCGGATTCTTATAAGGCATCTCACTACCTCCAATATCCACCCGGTACCAGCCAGGTCTCCAGCTATATAGAGGCGCGCGGTGGGGAGTTCAAACAAGCGGTTTTTTTTGGGCTGCAGATGTTCATTAAGGAATACCTGGCGAGGCCTATTACCGGTGGTGATATAGACGAGGCCAAGGCGGTGTTCGAAGCCCACGGTGTACCCTTCAATGAAAAAGGCTGGTGCTACATTCTGGAGACACACAAGGGGTATCTGCCTATAGAGATCCAAGCGATTCCGGAGGGCACCTTGGTACCCGTAGGGAGCGCCATGGTACAGGTGACCAACACGGACCCTAACTGTGCCTGGTTAACCAGTTATGTGGAGACAGCGCTGCTCAGAGCCGTATGGTATCCCACTACAGTCGCCACCGTTTCCTGGCATTGTCGTCAGGTCATCCAGCGCTACATGCAGGAAACCTGCGATGACATCGGAGGTATCGGCTTCAAGCTACACGACTTTGGCGCCCGTGGTGCTACCACGGAAGAAGCTGCAGCGCTCGGCGGAGCGGCACATCTGGTGAACTTCCAGGGTACCGATACCCTGAGCGGTATCATGGCGGCGAGACGCTACTATGGTGCAGATATGGCGGGGTTTTCTATCCCCGCCGCCGAGCACAGCACCATAACCGCCTGGGGACGGGAAAATGAAGCCGCAGCCTACGCCAACATGCTGCAGCAGTTCGCGGGTCCCGGAAAGTTGGTGGCTGTAGTGAGTGATTCTTACGATCTGTGGAATGCCATCGACAATATCTGGGGCGATGAACTGAGGGGGAAAGTCGAGGCTAGCGGTGGCACCCTCGTAGTCCGCCCTGATAGCGGTGACCCCGTCACTATTGTGACCGAGACCATAGAACGGCTGATGAACAAGTTCGGTTACAAAGTGAATGGCAAAGGCTACCGGGTATTGCCCGACTACATAAGGGTGATCCAGGGTGACGGTATTTCTCAGAGGACCATTGAGGCCATTCTCAAGGCGATGGAGCAGCGCAATCAAAGTGCCGACAATATCGCCTTTGGCATGGGGGGAGAATTGCTACAGAAAGTCAACCGAGACACCATGAAGTTCGCTATGAAAGCCTCTGCAGCCAAAGTCGGGGAAATCTGGCGAGAGGTTTACAAAGACCCCGTTACCGATCGTGGCAAGCGCTCTAAAAAAGGCCGGCTGGCAGTTATCAGGGATGGCAAAGGGGTTGTGAAAACCATAGGGGTACAGGATCTAGGACAGCGGGTGAACCTGCTACAGAGTGTGTTCAAAAATGGCCGCTTAACCAGGGAGTTTAATTTCGACCAGGTGCGCACCAATGCGTTGCAGGGAGCGGCGGCCGAGGGGGAACAATTGGAAGCAGTGGTCTAAGCCGTTAAAACAAACAGATGGCTGGGATAGACCCGGCCCTCTCACACATAAGGGTGACCACAGTGGCACCTGCAATGGGCAAGGAGTTTGTCATGTTGAACATCAACTATATCAAGGTTGATCCCACAACCTTTCTTATTCAGTTTGTCAAGGGGCGAGCCAGGCGAAAAGGGAATGGCCTGGCCCTATGGTACTACGCACCAACCACTTCCCTGGTGGCAATTCCCTCCGCAACAACCGATCTGCCATTTATCTTCAAGGAGATCACCAAGGATTTCCAGGAAATCACGGTACAGGGGCAGTTGGTATACCGTATCGCTGAACCGGAAAAAATAGCCGCTCTGATGAACTTCACTCTCAAGCCGGAGAGCAGTGGCAACCACTTGGCATACAGCACCGATGACCCGGAAAAACTACGAAATCGCATCGCCAATCTGGTACAGGTGAAAATGCGAAGTGCAATAGAGCAGTTGTCCCTGCGGCAGGCACTGAATGCCTCCCAATCCCTGATGAAGACGATAAAAGCAGAGCTGGCTAAATCGGAGGTGCTGGATACCCTGGGCGTTGAAGTGGTGGATCTGTCCATAGTGGCTATCAAACCGACTCCGGAAACCGCTCGCGCGCTGGAAGCTGCCGTTCGGGAGCGGCTTCTAGAAGAGGCGGACGTGGCGATCTACCGGCGCCGTAATGCCTCGATTGAGCAGGAAAAAATCGTAAAGGAAAACGAACTCAACGGTGAAATCGCTATTGAGGTCAAGCAGCGGGAGATTGAAGAGACGCGACTGGCCGCCGAGCGGGCCACCCAGGAACAGCGCAATAAAATCCAGCGCGAGCAGCTGGACGCCAGTATGGATCGCGAGAGGGCCACTAAGGAAAATGATCGGAAGATCGCCTTTGAAACGGAAACAGCCAAAGGTGTTATCCAGGCGGAGCGTTTGCGTACAGAGCGGATGCAGCGACAGCAGCGCAGCGAAATGGAAGGCGAACAGCTGGAGGCAGACGTGCTACTGGAGCGACAGCGCAAAGATTTGGTGGAGCTGGCGGTGCGAAACGAGCGCATGCGGGCGGATGCCAAAGCCTATGATGTCGCAGCCACTATGGAAGCGTTGTCCAGGGTCGATCCCAAGGTGTTGGAGGCAATGACCATGGGCAATCTCGATCCGCGGCAGCTGATGGCGCAGGCCTTCAGGGAGCTGGCCGCTGGTGCGGATAAAATTGGCCAGCTCAATATCGCACCGGATCTACTCCAGTCTATTGCAGGAAAACTACAGCCTGGTACAGCCAAGGGCGGCAATAAATTGCCATAAGCCACATCAAACAGGAAATTAGTCATGGGTGAGGATACCAAGGTTATTCTCGTTACCCGCCGCACACGGCTGGAGGCGTTGGTGGCGCAATACAATACTGAAGCGCAGGCAGAATTTGTGATCCAGAGTCGGGGTGGAGATTTTAAAGACTACAAAGCGGAATTCACTGCCTACCAGCAGTCGGTCATACAGGTGGAAGCGGAGCTTAGGGGCTCCGCCCGCTTGCATCGCATAGAGCGGGAATTCTTGCCAAATTTTATCTTTGGACCCAGGGATATTGTGGTGGTCGTAGGACAGGATGGCTTGGTGGCCAATACGTTAAAGTACCTGAGTGGCCAGCCGGTGATTGCCATTAATCCTGATCCAGGGCGTTTTGACGGTGTGCTACTGCCCTTCAGTGTGGCGGACATGAAGACAGTTTTTGCGGATGTTGTGCAGGGTAGCCACCAGTCAAAGCAGATCACCATGGCCAAGGCCAGTTTGAACGATGGACAAGAGCTGATTGCCGTCAATGACTTCTTTATAGGTCCCCGCTACCAGATATCCGCCCGGTATGAAATTTCAGTTGATGGACATAGTGAGCAGCAGTCTTCAAGTGGCGTTATCGTTTCCACCGGACTGGGCAGTAGCGGCTGGATGAAGAGTGTGGTAACGGGGGCCGCAGCTGTCACTGATTCTAAGGAAGGAAAAGCTCTCGAACCTATGGAATGGAATTCCGACTATCTTAGGTTTGCGATCCGGGAGCCTTTTCCCAGTAATACGAGCGGAACGGAACTGGTATTTGGCATTCTGGAAAATCAAGCGGTGCTGGAAGTGTCGTCACTAATGGCTGAAAATGGTGTGATATTTAGCGACGGAATGGTGGAGGATGTCATAGCTTTCAATAGCGGCAGCAAAGTTGCTATTGGAGTGTCTGAGCATAAGGGATTGATTGTGGTCTGAATGTCCACTTGTGGATTTTTTCCGGGTACTTTTTACTGGTGTAAATAGTGCTTTCCATTGTAGTGCGGATGCGTCGTTGGAGAAGGGCTTCCGGTTACCAAGTCTCGACAAGCGCATAGGCCCAGTTACCAAAGATGAAGTAGGGGTATGCTTACGAATGAAGATCTGATGTTTTTTTAGATATCTCTGTGCAGGTTTTCCCGTCAAGTGGGTGTTTACGCCCTGAGTATTCTCCTGCTGTAAGTGCTTATCGGGGAAAGCCCATATGCAACTGGAGTCCGCGTACCGGAATGGACTCTTTCGGCCAATGCCAGGTGACCTTCCTCGTCTTCCAAGACCTATCCATATGTTACCTATCCGTAGCCTAGGCCCGGTGGCCGGGGGAATCCCCGGGGCAGGAGCTCCCGGCTTCCCGGTGCTATAGAGCCCAGTGCCTGTGTGATTGTGAAGACGCCTGGCGTGAATGCGGTCACGATACTGCCGAAAAGTAGCCCGGCTTCTCGGTGGGCAACCCAGCCCTGGATATACCCGGCTCGCCGAAGCAGGAGACTCATTTTCGCTGATGGTCACCGTAGCCAGTTGGATGGTGCTGGTGGTACAGGCGAAATGCAGCCGCCGGTGCCGGCCGTTCGGCTTGAAGGCCCGCAGTTTCCAGTGATGCGCTCCCTTTGTTAACTCCTTCTTAACCGCCGCGACGATAGGCTGGCCCCCTGTCTCAGGAGTCTCGAAATATGATCTATCGCCCACTGATATTCACGATGATGTTGCTAATTTCAGGGCCGGTGCTTTCCCAGCCGTCCTCCACTCCGGTTTTCGTTGCGGAGGTGACGCGTGTCGAATGGGTTGAGCCGATTGAAGCTTTGGGAACCCTGCAAGCCGATGAAAATGTGATTATCACCTCGACCGTCACCGAAAAGGTGACCCGAATCAATTTCGACGACGGTGACCGGGTGGCTAGCGGCGACCTGCTGCTTGAAATGGATTCATCTGAAGAGCGGGCACTGTTGTCTGAGGAACAGTCACGCCTGAGTGAAGCGGAACTGCAGATCAGACGGCTCAACCCGCTCATTGCCAAGGGAAGCGCTCCGGAATCGGCACTGGATGAGCAGGTTCTCAAGAAGCAGACGGCTGAGGCGCGGATGGAGGCCATCGAGGCGCAGATACGTCAGCGGCAAATCCTGGCCCCCTTCGACGGGGTTATCGGTCAACGCAATATCAGCGTTGGCGCGCTGGTTCAGCCGGGAACTGTCGTGACCACCATCGACGACGACTTAACCATGAAGTTGGACTTTTCAGTGCCGGCACGTTTCCTATCCCTCCTGACTCCACAGTCCGCGGTCTCGGGAACCACCGCCGCCTGGCCGAACGAGGTTTTCCGCGGAAGTCTGAGCAGTGTCAACAGCCGAATTGACCCGGTCACTCGCTCCATCTCAGTTCGGGCAATATTGCCAAACCCAGATCACAAGCTGCGCCCGGGCCAGCTGATGCGGGTACGCCTGCTGCCGCCGGCCAGATCGGCGTTGATGATTCCGGAGGAGGCGCTGTTGAGTCGAGGCAAACAGGAGTTTGTCAGGCGTATAGCCACTAAAGACAACCAGACGGTGGCCACACAAGTTCAAGTGACCATTGGCGCCCGCCGCCAGGGGGCCGTGGAGATTTTGACGGGTCTCGCAGAGGGGGACCAGGTAGTGACTCACGGCAATATCCGCCTCAGCCCAGGGGCGGCAGTGGAAGTGAAGGCGGTACAGACAGGTGACAACCAATTGGTGGACCTGCTGTCACAGCCGCAGTCTGGGGAGCTGACGCAGTGATTCTGTCTGATATCTCGGTCAAGCGACCCGTCTTTGCCAGTGTGTTATCGATTTTACTGGTGGCATTCGGATGGGTGGCTTTTGAGCGTTTGTCCCTACGTGAATATCCCCATATTGATCCACCGGTTGTCACCATCGATGTTAACTATCCGGGTGCGCCCGCCAATATTGTCGAGACCCGGATCACCGAGGTGGTGGAGGAACGCATAGCAGGTATAGAAGGCGTGCGGTTTATTGAGTCTTCTTCCCAGGATGGTCGGTCCCGTATCACGCTGGAATTTTCCATCAATCGCGATATTGATGCGGCAGCCAATGATATACGGGACCAAATCTCCGGTATTGCCGATGACCTGCCGGTGGATGCCGACCCCCCGGAAGTACAGAAAGTCGACAGTAATGACGATGTGATCATCTGGCGGAATTTAACCAGTGACAGCATGACCGTACAGGAGCTGACCGATTACGCGCAGCGCTTTCTGGTTGATCAATATTCCACTGTGGATGGCGTTGCCCGGGTTCGTATCGGTGGTGGCCAGGATACCGCCATGCGCATCTGGCTGGACCGTGAGGCAATGGCGGCCCGCAACTTAAGTGTTGGCGACATCGAGGCTGCACTACGTGCCGAGAATGTGGAGTTGCCGGCGGGCAGGCTGGAATCTGAAACGCGGATCTTTCGCGCCCGGGTTAACCGCCAGTTTATTGAGCCGGAAGATTTTGCCTCATTGGTAGTTGGCCGGGGCGAGGATAATTACCTGGTTCGCCTGGGCGATATCGCAGAAGTCGAACTGGGCGTGGTGGAGGACAGAACCTTTTTCCGCGGCAATGGTGTTCCTATGGTGGGCATCGGGATTATCCGCCAGTCCACCGCGAATACTATAGAGGTGGTCGACGGTGTATTGAAGTTGACCGAACAGCTCAATCAAAGCCTTCCCGAAGGCATGTCGCTGGAGGAAAGCTACAATGCGGCGGTGTTTATCGAAGCATCCATTCGCGAAGTGTATCTCACTCTCCTGATTGCCATCGCCTGTGTGGTTTTGGTCATCTACCTGTTTCTCGGCCGGGCCCGTGCCATGTTGATCCCCGCAGTGACGGTGCCGGTTTCACTGGTGGCAACCTTTACTGCCATGTATGCGTTTGGTTTCTCCCTGAATTTACTCACCCTTCTGGCACTGGTGTTGGCCATCGGTCTGGTGGTCGATGACGCCATTGTGATGCTGGAAAATATCGTCCGGCGCATGCAGGAATACGGTGAGCCTCCATTGATCGCCGCTTATCGTGGCGCCAAACAGGTGGGGTTTGTGGTGATCTCCACAACGGTGGTGCTGATTGCAGTCTTTGTACCTATCACTTTTCTCGAGGGGGATATCGGCCGGCTGTTCACCCAGTTTGCACTGACCATCGCCGCCGCTGTCAGCCTGTCGTCTCTGGTGGCCCTGACGCTCTGCCCCATGCTGGCTTCCAAACTCCTGAAATCCAGTCACAATGACGCCCAACCCAGCCGCCTCGTCAAGTGGGTGGACTCGGCCTCAACCAGGTTACGCGATCGCTATATCAGTCTGTTGAAACTGGCGTTGAGGCGGCCACTGATCGTCTCCCTTATGGTTGCTCTTGTAGCTGGGGTGAGCTTTATGGCCTATCCGCGTATAGCCCAGGAATTCACCCCCTATGAAGACCGGGGGGCCTTTTTCCTAATCGTAAATGGTCCCGAGGGTGCCAGCTATGCCTTTATGGAGGAGTATCTGAATGAAATTGAACGCCGCTTGATACCCTTTGTCGACAATGGGGAAATCAATCGATTGCTGGTCCGTACCCCCCGCTCTTTCGGCAATATCGAAAACTTCAATTCCGGTTTTGCTATCGCTGTATTGAATGACTGGTCCGAGCGTCGCCCCGCCAGAGAGATTATGGCAAATGTCAGTGCTGTCCTGGCAGACCTTCCCGGGGTTCGCGCCTTTCCGGTGATGCGACAGGGGCTGGGTGGCGGCGTTGGCAAACCGGTACAGTTTGTTCTCGGAGGCAGTAACTATGATGACCTGGCCGAATGGGTCCAGATACTACAAGAGCAAATAGACGCTGATAACCCTGGCCTGAGTGGTGTTGATACCGATTACAAGGATGTCCGGCCACAATTGGACTTCACGGTTGACTACGACCGGGCGGCGGACCTGGGGGTGAGCATCACGGAAGTCGGGCGCACCCTGGAAACCATGATGGGGGGGCGCAGGATCACCACCTACCTCAACGACGGCGAGGAATACGATGTGATTGTTGAGGGCATGCGCGACAACCAGCGCTCCCTGACTGACGTCAGTAATATCTATGTGCGTTCAAGCCGGTCTCCGCAACTGATTCCCATCTCCAACCTGGTAGATATCCAGGAGTATGGTGCGGCCGAAACCCTGCCCCGCTTCAATCGCATTCGCTCCATTACCCTGGAGGCAAACCTGAGCGACGGGTACAGCCTGGGGGAAGCCCTGAGTTACTTGCAACAGCTGGTTCGCACCCATTTGCCGCCCGAGGCTATGATCGACTACAAAGGGCAGAGCCGGGATTTTATTGAGTCAGGCAGCTCGATTTTATTTGTCTTCTTGCTGGGGTTATTGGTGGTCTATCTGGTCTTGGCTGCTCAGTTCGAGAGCTTTATCCACCCTCTGGTTGTGATGATGACAGTGCCCTTAGCCTTGGCTGGCGGATTACTGGGACTCTATTTTACCGACAACTCGCTGAATATTTACTCGCAGATCGGCCTGATTATGCTGGTGGGGCTGGCGGCCAAAAACAGCATCCTGATTGTGGAATTTGCCAACCAGCTGCGCGATCAGGGCATGTCCTTTGACGCGGCCCTGATGGAAGCCTCATCAACACGCTTTCGGCCTATCCTGATGACCGGGCTGACGACCATTGCCGGCACAATACCACTGGTCCTCACCAGTGGCGCCGGTGCGGAAACCCGGATCGCAATTGGTACTGTCGTATTGGCGGGCGTAATGATGGCGACGGTGTTTACCCTGTTTATCGTCCCGGTTGCCTATCAGTTAATTGCCCGTAGAACCGGTTCTCCAGGCGCCATCTCCCGCGCCATCGCCGAAGCCGAATCACCGGCTGTCTGAAGCGGGGGTAAAAATGATGACGCGAGTACATGCGGCTTTATTCTGGCTGCTACCACTACTGGTCAGCTGTCGTGGCGTCCCTACGCATCCGATGCTGACGCCGTCGGAGGCGAGTCCGGTCACTGACTACAGCTCCTTTGAGCAATACGTTGCGAAAACCGAGCAGCTATTGACAAGGCACCGGTACTTTCTCACCAGTGATACGCAGACGGAGATCACCGCCAACCTGCCGTTCGAGCGTTCCGCGGACAAGGTCCTGCAACCCACAAGAGGCGTGCTGCTGATCCATGGGCTTGGCGATTCCCCCTGGTCATTTGTGGATATTGCCGAGTCTTTGAGCCAGCATGGTTTCCTGGTGCGTACCCTGTTGCTGTCCGGCCACGGAACCCGGCCCGCAGATATGCTTGTCGCCGATCACGATAGCTGGCAACAGGAAGTCCATCGACAGGTTGCACTGCTAAAGGCCGATGTCGGGGAAGTATATCTGGGGGGATTTTCGACCGGTGGTAATCTGGCGTATCTTGAAGCGGCCGCAGATCCGGTGATCAAGGGGCTGATGTTATTTTCACCGGGGTTTGAATCTGGACAATCGCTGGCAAGGTTTGCCCCGCTGCTCAGCCGCTTCACGCCCTGGCTGTTTGTGCCGAACCCCGATAGGCTCACAAACTATACGCGCTATGCCAGTATGCCTACCAACGGCTTTTCCCAATACTACAAAACCAGTACAAAAGCCATGTCCAGCCTCAGCAGGGAAAAATTCCGACGACCGGTATTTATCGCGCTAAGCGAACACGATAGTGTTCTGGACAGTGCAGAAATACAAAGGCTGTTTGTTGAAAACTTCACCCATCCGCAAAGCCGCCTTATTTGGTTTGGCACCTCACCGCCGGGCCTGGCAGATGAGCGCACCCTTTACATCGATAGCAAGCTCCCGTCCTTGCGGATCAGCAATATGTCCCATATGGGTATTCTCTTTTCCCCGGACAACCCCTATTACGGCATCAATGGCAGTGAGCGTATTTGCCATAATGGGCAGGAGCTTGAAGGGGCAAGTGACTATTGTCGTAGTGGTGGCGAAGTCTGGTACAGCGCATGGGGCCATAATGAATCCGGCAAAGTCCATGCCCGTCTGACCCTCAATCCATATTTTAAAACTATGATGAAGGAAGTCAGGTCCACTTTTACTTTTTAGGCGCAGAAATAAGATATGTCTTTGATTCGGAAACATGAAAATGAAGAGCACAAGCCCTGATAGGCCTATGGATATCGACAGCAATATGCAGGTTCTAAGGTAGTAAAAAATGCTAATATTTTTTACTTTTTTGGGAAATAAAGCACATTCCCTCTGCATTGAGAGGTGCACTGAATTCTTTAGCCGCTGTTGGCTTTAAACATATTGCCTCTCCAGTTACGGAGGCAGCCGAAGTAACCTCGGATTTGGTAAAATACTCCGCTGAAGAGATTACGGGAGTTTATCAAAGGATGCATACATAGCAATACTGCGGGAATAGATTTTGGTAAAGACCTGTTTTTGAAAAAATTTTTCTAGAAAGGAACGCTTTTGGTCTTTCTTGGGCGATCATTTGTAGTTTGTTAGATAAAATCGCTCAAGTGCTTGTTTGTAGCTTATCTATTATTGCAATATTTTGTTAAGAAGCAGATCCTATTGGACATCTGCCAGCAGGCGCACCGGAGGATCTGTGACTGAAACGGTTCTATGGGAATTAACCTATAGAAATGTTTTCAGAGACCATTGGCACTCCGATATGGGTGGTTAATTATTAGGATTTAATAGTGCAAGAGTCATAGATTTTTTGATTAGAGCAAAGTAAAACGGGAAGACTAGGCTGATATTTATGTTCTCAGATTTCGTCCAGGGAGTCCGGCGTAACAATATTGATATAATGGTTATCTGATCGCTATTGCACAGGAGTTCATCTATGACTGTTATTGTGGTTGAAGACGATCGTGCTTTGGCAAGTACTATCATAGACTATCTGGAAATCGAGAATATTGTCTGCGACTATGCCAGCGATGGTGTTAATGCCCTCGACCTAATTCGAGCGAACAACTATCAAGTCATAGTTCTGGATATCAATTTGCCTCGTATAGATGGTTTGAACGTTTGCAAACAATTACGTGCCAGCGGTAATACTACCCCGATCATTATGTTGACTGCTAAAGATAAGTTGGAAGACAAATTAAATGGCTTTCGAGTGGGAACCGATGATTACCTGGTCAAACCCTTTGCCATGGATGAACTGGTGGCACGAATTCGTGCTTTGAGCGGCAGGTTGAGCGGGCAAACCACAAAGATATCCGTTGGGGACCTGACTCTGGATTTGGACCAGAATATTGCCAGCCGGGGGGATCGTATCCTAAAACTATCTCCGACCGCTTTTAGGCTGCTCGAAATATTGATGCGGGCAAGCCCCAGGGTGGTCAGCAAGCAGGTATTGATCAATTCTGTTTGGGGCGACGATTACACTGATGCCAGCAATCTGAAAGTCCATATCCACCATATACGAAAACAGGTGGATCATCCGGAGCAAGTTCCGCTGGTTCACACAATCAAGTCATCCGGTTATGCAGTGAGGTCCGCCAATGAAAATTAGGACCCGCCTCAATGTTGTATTTACAGTTACGTGTATTCTCGCGTGCCTGGTCATGTCGCGAATATTCTTTGTGCTTATGTTCGATTATTTCAAAGAAGGTACCGGAACCGCTACCAAAACTTTTCTTGAGGATGCTGCCAGGCAGGATATATCTGGAAATACCACCCAGTTTGATATTTATATTCGAAAGAACTGGAGTGAATTTCCCGAAGACTTCAAAAAATATGCGAAAAAGCTTCCGTCAAAAGAGGGCGATATCGTCAAGTTTAAAGGCCATATGCCATTGCTTCATACACCCGATAAGCTTTATTATGTCCTGATGACGCGCAATAAAGCGGGGGATGAGGTCTACGTTGGTAAGCGGGTTGACTGGCACAAAACCGAAACTATGATCGGTAATTTCAGTGTGCATATTTACTGGAGGCTATTGCTGCTAAGTATATTCTTCTCAGCAATTTTTGCTGTTTTTCTGCTGTTTATCCTTAGAACTATAGTATCTCCATTGGAGTCTCTTAAAGCCTGGGCTCAGGAAATTTCCAGTAAGAATATTGCAGGTAAAAATACATTTGAACCAAAATTTCGCTACAAAGAGATTTCAGATATTGCTGAGATTATAACTGACAGCCTGGCAAGAAGGCAGGAGAGTATAGACAGGGAAAAAGAATTTCTCGAATTTTCCAGTCATGAACTGCGGTCACCCCTGGCCGTCATGAAGAGCAATGTGGATTTGTTGAAAAAACTTGACCTTCATTACCCGAACAAGGTTGATATTGCGGTAAGCCGTCTTGATTTTGCAACTACCACCATGTCTCGACTGGTGGATACTTTTCTCTGGCTCAGTCGCGGCGATAACCAGCCAGTTGCCTATGAAATCATAGATCTCGAGGAGCTGGTTACCCAGGTAGCTTCCGAAATGCAGTACCTGACAAAGGGAAAGCCGGTATCGATAGAAATTAACACCAGCCCCTATAAAACCTCGCTACCTCTAATGCCGTGTCTCATTTTGCTGAGAAACCTAATTGGCAATGCTTTTCAGCATGTTTATGAAGGCGCTATAGTTATCCATCAGGATGCCGATTCTATTAAAATAGCTAACAAGCATCATGCTGTAGACAGCGGTCATAATTCCGGATTCGGGTTGGGTCTGAGGTTGGTCGAAAAAATTTCGGCTCAATACAACTGGAAAGTGAAAATCGAGAAGTCAAAAGAGTATTTTCAGGTGGTGGTGAGATTTTCGTAATTGTTGTCCAAGCTTTTAAGGGGAAAGCGTCCGCGGGTAGGGCCCCTGGATTTGGAGTATAAATCTGGGAAGGATATGACTGACGGCCTCCACATAGGGATGCGGAGGCCGCTGCAAACTTTAGCCTAAAGCCTAATGTGGCACTTGTGAACTCAGCAGTGTCATGGCGAAACGAGCTGCCACTGGGATCGCTCTAGCGGGCTTTTATCACAATAATCCAGGTACAGGGCTCTCCATCTATCCCGGCTGCTCAATGTTCGAGCTGATTTGTCTCCAACGACAATACATAGATTTGATCCGCTTAGCTCCAGTTGTTTATTTTGCTTGAATGTGAATTTTTTGTGCATGGACGGACTGGCAAATACACCCCTTTCTTCACAGGGTTTTAGCATTAGACTGGTTCTCGGTAATAGCGTGCTTCCGGTCCCCATGGCGGTGACACAACGATCAAAAGCGGTAAAGAACAACATACTGTCCGCATTGTGTTCAACCAGCCCGTCTGGTGCGGCGCCGGGCTTACAATTATGTGCCACAAGAGGCTTGTCCGCGCGGAAATTTCCTCTGACCCCCTGCACATCGAAACAGTATCCATCATTCGGGCGATCAAGCTTGTCAACCAGTTGCAAATACTTTGGCTCTTCGGCGTAAGCATGAGTCCAGCTAAAGACTAGAAATACTGCAGTTGAGGCGCAGGAAATAGCTTTATTAATCATCGATAAGTGAACTCCTTGGGTGAATAAGCATTGAAGTGAAACTCTAGCACAGGCGAGTAGGCCTGAGAATAAACTTTCCAAAGTAAGACAGGCGGTTAAAAATAGTTTGTAGATTTTGGCGACAATTTAAGCTATTGATGCTGTGATTCCTGATTTTGTCGCGGCCTGTGAAGTCATAGACTTTTTCATTGTCGGGGAATTCATAGTGAAGTCCCAATGGCTGGAGACTGATAAATAGGGCCTGAAGCTGTAATGGTGTCCTTACCAATCGAACTGGTGGCAGGGCTTTGGCAGGCGCAGTGCTGAGTTGAGTTTAATTTGAACCTGAACAGATGTATGTGGAATTGGTTTTGCTAATCGTTCAGTCGACAACGAAATTTGGTATCAAATGGATGCGGTGAGATTAGCTGTGAGAAACTCTTGTCGATTTGGATAGCTTCTCCGGTATTATCAATTGCCCGTGCGGGTTGTTGAGTTAAAGCAATCCCCCTATAACCGGTTCATCGGACTTCAGGAATCAGGTTCAGATCGCCAAAGCACTGCGGGACAAGCCGGTAGATGACAAAGGCCCTACCGGTTTGGAAGCGAGTCCTTTTCGGTCGCCATATTTCTATGGCTACGGCTTGAGTTGGCGGCTTATAGGTCCTGAAATGGCTGGCTTGTACCAGTGTGGATATTGGGAAAAGCTGCAGGATGGTGAATGGGCGTCTAATCATGTATCTCTTGAAATTGATGAGAGATTTTGATTTTTCCTTAATCTCTGATTACAGGGCATGAATTTTTATTGGATAATAGTGAATGCCAGGATTTTGTATTTATTCAACGGTTTGCGTACAAACTGTGCAATATGTGCGGCCCTGTCGCAATTCAAATCCTGCCGCCTTATGAGTATTAATATATCCACAATAATTTGTTATTGGTGAGTTCATAAAAACTCTGTAGAATCCCGGTCATATACATAACAAGAATAACAGTCATATGGACCAGTCTTCTTTCAGTATCAACCCCAAGGGTTTGGAGTGTTTCCGCTCTATCATGGCGACGGGCAGTGCCACTGCCGCCGCCCGGCACCTGGGCCTGACTCAACCCGGCGTTAGTCGCCTGTTGGGTGTGTTGGAATCCTATCTGGGCTTTGAACTCTTCTATCGGGAAAAAGGCCGGTTGATTCCAACTGAAGAGGCGTTGACGCTGCACCCTGAGGTGGAGTTGGCGCTGGACAGCCTCGAGCGGGTCACCAGGCTGGCGCAGGGTCTGAAGGATTCAGATATGGGAGCCCTGCGAATCGTCGCTCCGCCCAGTGTCGCTGAGGGTATGTTGTCGGATTTGGTCAGTCGCTTTCTGGTGGCCTATCCCAGTGTACAGATCAGCCTGGATTCCCATAGCGTGGATACTGCCACCAAGATGGTGGCTCTGCGCGCGGTGGACTGCGGTTTTCTCAAGCTGCCCGTCGATTACCCAGGCCTCAGTGCCCACTCCCTGTTCGTCGCTAATACGGTTTGTGCCCTCGGCGGTGACCACCCGCTGGCGCAAAAGGATAAGATAAGTGCCCAGGACCTGCAGGAGGAACCGCTGATTCTGATGGGTAAGGGGCGGCATTCCCGGGTGCAGATAGAAAAGGCCTTTCACAGCGCGGGTGTAAAAATGCGTGTGCAGGTGGAGACGCATACCATCGCTGGTGCCTGCGCCTTCGCCCGGCGTGAGACCGGTATCGCTCTGGTCAATGGGGTGCTGGCCCGGCAATATGCCGGCGGTTCCCTGGTGTTTCGCTCCTTCGTGCCCGAGATAGCACAAGAATACGCTTTTGTGACCTCGGCCCATGCACCCATGACGCGAATCACTCGAACCTTTTTCGGTTTTTGCAAAGAGTATTTTACCGGTGAAAGTGGGGGCGGACTGGGCCTTCATGTTGTTTAAAGAGCGGTACAGCGGCGTTGTGGAGCGGTGTGCCTGGGCTTAAAGCTGGCTGCAGTGGCTGGCGGTGTGTCCGGCCTGGCCCCTTAGATATCCCCCCGGCCCCGGTGGCGCTGGGGTGAGGGATTCCCTAATTGTCGCACGGCAGTTGTGGTATTTTCCCAGCCGCTGCACAACTACTTATGCGTGCGGAGCAGACCGGGGGTGAAAGCGCTGCAGCGGGCGCTGGTGATTACGGCGCGCAATAGAGTTGATAAAGAGTCTGCAGCAGTGCCAGCACCCGCCGATCGCGGATTCGGTAGTAGATGTGTTTTCCCTCACGGCGGGTGGCCACCAGTCCTTCCCGGCGCAATATGCCCAGTTGTTGTGACAGGCTAGGCTGGTGGATATCCAGTTGCTCCTCCAGCTCGCTTACGCATAGTTCTTCGTGACTGAGCTGACACAGCAGTAACAACCTGTCCCGGTGGGCCAGAGAGCGTAGCATGGTTGCCGCCTCGGCCGCTGAGGCGCGTATTTTTCCACTCGGATGCTGGAGGTCTTGGGCATATCCGGGCTCTTTGCCACCTGAACTCCAAAAACAAATTCTATTTGTAAACATAATACAGAATAATATATTGTTGCCAAGCTTACGGAAGTTAAGAGACAGGTATATGTCGATAAGAAAAACCGGGCCCCTGGTTGAGCCCTTTTTGGATGAAGCTTCAGAGACCTGGAGTTACGTGGTGTACGACCGCCCCGGAGGCTCCGCCGCAATAATAGACCCGGTGCTGGATTTCGATGTCCCCTCCGGCCGCACGGGAACCGCCAATGCCCAGCGACTGGTGGATTATGTGCGTGCGCAGCAACTTAGCCTGGATTGGATTCTGGAGACCCACGCCCACGCGGACCACCTGTCCGCAGCACCATTCATTCGTGAACAACTGGGCGGCAGGGTGGGCGTCGGTGAACATATCCGCGATGTGCAGAAAATCTTCTGCGATGTTTTCAATCTGGAAAGGGAGTTTCTGGTGGATGGCAGTCAGTTTGATCACCTGTTTGCCGATGGGGATAGTTTTACACTGGGCGATCTGCAGGGGCGGGTCATCTACTCACCGGGCCATACCCCGGCGGACATGGCGTGGCTGATCGGCGACGCCCTGTTTGTCGGCGATACCCTGTTTATGCCCGACGTCGGCAGCGCCCGCTGCGATTTTCCCGGCGGCGACGCGACCCAGCTCTACCGTTCGGTGCGACATCTACTGGAGCTGCCGGAAGACACCCGCATGTTTATGTGCCACGACTATCCTCCGCAGGGTCGCGATAGGCACTGCTGTGAAACCACCGTGGGTGAGCAGAAGCGCAGTAACATCCATATGCGGGCGGGTATCAGCGAGGCGGAGTTTGTGGCCATGCGCCAACAGCGCGATGCCACATTGGAGGTGCCGCGGCTGATTCTGCCTTCCATCCAGGTGAATATCCGGGCCGGCCAAATGCCGCCGGCGGAGGACAACGGCACTGTGTACCTGAAGATTCCCGTGGACAAATTGTAAGGAATGTCCCTCGGCCCCTGGACCGGTGGAAATATGGCCTATGGATAAATTCGCCCCAATCCCCGCTGCGGGTAAGCGGATAGGTATAGTCCGTAGCGGTGGCAGTCTCTCATGCCGCTTCTGCAAGGCCGCGAGGCATCGTCAGAGCACGGAACGAAAGTACCCGGTTATACGGGGGGCAACTTGCAATTCCGGCAGTGGCTCGGATGCTTCGGACTCTTGATTGTTATGGGAAGATTCAAGAACTATCTGCCGATTTTCGGCTGGCTTAAAGACTACAATAGTGCCTCCTTGCGCAGCGATTTACTGGCGGCAATGATTGTCACCAGCATGCTGATCCCCCAGTCCCTGGCTTATGCCTTGCTGGCCGGCTTGCCTGCGGAAGTGGGGTTATATGCGAGTATCGCGCCCCTGGTCGCCTACGCTGTTTTCGGCAGCAGTCGTACCCTTTCGGTAGGACCGGTTGCCATAGCCTCGCTGATGAGTGCAGCGGCATTGGGGGAAGTGGCCCTGCAGGGCAGTGAAAGTTATCTGGCAGCGGCCGCCATGTTGGCACTGTTTTCCGGGTTGTTTCTGCTGTTACTGGGGTGGTTGCGCCTGGGTTTCCTGGCCAGCTTTTTGTCCCACCCGGTTATCTCGGGATTTATCACCGCTTCGGGAATACTCATCGCATTCAGCCAGCTCAAACACCTTCTGGGTATCGAGGCAGGCGGTCACAGCCTGCCGCAGCTGGTACAGTCGATGCTGACCGATCTATCGCAATGGAGCCCCTATGCGCTCGGGCTGGGACTCGGAGTCGGCGCATTTCTGGTCTGGATGCGAAGCGGCGCGGTGAGCTTGCTGACGCGCCTGTCCGTTCCGCGCCACCAGGCGGCACTGCTGGCAAAAGCGGCGCCCCTGGTGGGCATCGTGGTCACTATACTGCTGACCCTGTGGTGGGACCTCGAGCAAAGCCAGGTGGCACTGGTAGGGACTATTCCTGCGGGTCTGCCATTGTTGTCGGTGCCGGACCTTAGTTGGCCGCTTGCACAGCAGCTGCTGCTGCCGGCATTGATGATATCCATTATCGGCTATGTGGAGTCGGTGTCGGTGGGCAAAACCCTGGCGGCGAAACGCCGACAAAAAATCGGATCTAACCAGGAGCTTATCGGCCTCGGCGCCGCCAATCTGGCCGCGGGGTTTTCCGGGGCCTTCCCCGTTTCCGGTGGTTTCGCCCGTTCAGTGGTTAACTTCGATGCCGGTGCAGTTACCCAAATGGCCAGTATTATTACCGCAGCTGGCATTGCCCTCGCTTCGGTTTTTCTCACACCCTACCTATACTACCTGCCCAAAGCGACACTGGCGGCGATCATTATGGTGGCCGTGCTGTCGCTGGTGGATTTTTCCATTTTAAAAAAAACCTGGCGGTTTTCCAGAAGCGATTTCTTTGCGGTACTCGTCACCATTCTGGTCACCCTGATATTTGGAGTGGAGGCGGGCGTTTCCTGCGGCGTGATCGCTTCCATTGTGCTGTTCTTGTTGCGCACTTCAAAGCCGCATATAGCGGAAGTAGGCCTGGTTGAAGGGACAGAGCATTTTCGCAACATAAAAAGGCATAAAGTGATCACTGATCCACAACTCCTCAGCATTCGTGTGGACCAGAGCCTGATGTTTTCCAATGCCGGATTTCTCGAGGATCGCATTTACGCAGATCTGGCCGGCAACAGGCAGGTACGCCATGTGATCCTGATGTGCAGTGCAATTAACGAAATAGACTGGAGTGCCCTGGAAGTGCTGGAAGCTATCAATAGTCGTCTGGTAGAGCAGGGTATTGAGCTGCACCTGTCCGAAGTCAAGGGCCCGGTCATGGATTCTCTGGTGCGTACAGGATTTCTAGGGCACTTGTCGGGAAAGGTATTTTTAAGTCAGTACCAGGCATTTGAGCAATTGCGCTATAGAAGCGACCAGCAGTTAGTGTCGGAGGTATAACCAGTCGCCTCTCAGTCTGATACACGGTTGTATTTCAAGGTGCAGCACAAGCACATACAGCCGGGTGTGGCACATAGGAGCAGCTCCGGTAGCGTCTCTTCTTCGACAGCAGGCTTTGTCCTGTGGCTAATGCCGGTCAGCCCTTAACGGCTGGGTGTGGCCCATTGCCGCGAATACCGGTCACACTGTAGATTGATAGTACTCCTGCACAATTGGCCGGGGTGTTGCTGATTCAGCTGTCCCGAAGGCAGAGATTTTACGCAATTAGATGTGGAGCCTTTAAAACCCCGACGGGTCTATTTAACAAATTGCCACCCTTCAATTGACCCTGGATACCTGGAAGTCCTCACATCGGGTGGCGCGGTTTATTTTTTGAGCAAAATAGAGCATGAAACCTGAAGTCTGTACATTGTTTTAAACAAAAGGACAGACTTCCTGGGCGCTGCTCAAACTGCAAAGGCTTTATGCAACCCCCCGAGCCGCTCCGTTAATGCATAAGAAGGAATTGTACCTTCAATAAGATTGCTCGGGCAAAGTCGAAGCATTTGGTTGAGAAACGCTATTTTGCCAAGTAATGACATTCGCGATAGCTAAATTAATCGCCATAGCAATGAGTCGGTCATAATTATTATGGAAAGCCCGTAAGGATTCATAGATTCCCTCCCAGGAGCTAAACACAAGGTGTAATAAGGCACCGGTAAACAATGGTGTGATTGCTGCTAAAGAAAGTGCTACGGCACCTATCATCCATTTTTTATGCTGTGCAATACGCCCTTTTTTAATATGCACAATGGCGACACAAAAAGCGGTACAAATAGCGGTACTCATAATAAGCAAGGAAACAAAACGCCCACCCAGCTCATGTGGTGAAAGCATCAAGTGCATCCACACCCCTGACAAAGCCATAATACAGCCCGAGGTAACAGCCAGTCGCCCGCCTACTTTGTGCCATACCGACCGACGCACTCTGATGCGGGGTGAAAACTGCCAAGGCATAGTCAAAAAGAATAACACGCCAGCCGTTGCATGCGTTAGTATCGCCGCAGGTGTAGCAAAGTACTGTGCATTGATGACATCCGACACCCCCGCCACAGCGCCGCTGCCAAACAGGACCAAAGCCAGGATAACAATTGCAGGGATACCAGGTATGGCAGTTATCAATAATAGCCCGGCCACCACGGGCCAGTTGAATGTAATAACCTGTTTAGTATGCTGAGTTTGTGCGGTCATTGGTTACTTTCTTTTCCGTTTGATTAAGCTTGAGCACAGTATGTCGCAAGCCTGAAAAGACATCGTCCAACCTTATTGGCAAGGACCATTTTCACCTAGCAGGCTGTTGAAATTCGAAGAATTTCGACGCCTGGTGCCGGAATATGGATGTTCCGGCAAAATCAACGACGCCTAAGTCGTTGATTTTGGGAGAAAAGTGAAAATCACATTTTTCGCTTTTCGTGTTTTGAAGCAGGCAGGATGCCTTTTTCAACAACTTGCTAGATAGGCACTCAAGAAGCACAATAAATCAGCAACTTTCCGCGAAGCGGACGGTATATTGCAAGCCACCAGAGGGAGATATGTTGCAGCCCCATCAACCCCATCTGCTCTTGGCGGCGTTTCTCGCTTTCTTGATTCTTGATGTACTCTCGAATTAGCTGCTAATCTGGGCCAACTGTGCCAACGCAGTAGCCTCTGCCCCAGAAATGCCTGCCGGTGAAATTTCCCTTGACCTGCAAGTGCTCACGCAATATTAGAATCGCCGACTTGCCTTTAAGGAGCCCTACCGTATGAACCACACCGAACTTGGGAGGAATCCTCAACAATATGTGGATGCGCTCCTTCATTGCATAATCCTCGGCTAGGCCAATTACTGCTTGGCAGCAAAGATCACGGAATATGGCTCCGACCTGTCTTCTTAAAGTCCCAAATACCATTTTTTTCGATACTTCGGGACAAATACTATGTGATACCTGCAATAATGCTTAACGTGGACTTGGATCTGCCTGTCTCTCATATGGCCAGCTAAAAGAACCTGCCGTTTAATGGGTGGCTATATCCTCTACCCTGTACGACTGAACGGCACAGCCGTGTCAAGCCTCACCGACAGAGGTGGTAGTTCCCTACGTATTAATCCAAGGTATGGACTTGTAAAATAAGCTTACTTTAAATATAAAAACAATGGGGTAGCCTGATTTCTCCGGACAGTCCCGATTGTTACCATAGGCAATTGGGAGTATGTAATGACTATGAGAAAGACTTATTCAATAGAGTTTCGTTCAGAGGCCGTAAAGCTGGTCCTTGAGCAGGGCTTGACGCAGGCG